>JBEELA010000034.1:0-3637 GCA_041168365.1 Planctomycetota bacterium | reverse complement strand
TTTCCGAAATTGAGGGATACGACCAGATGGTCCTGTTGACTGGGATCGATGTGCATAGTCACTGCGAGCATCACATGGTTCCGTTTGTTGGCAAAGCGCATGTTGCGTATATCCCCAATGGAAAAGTTGTTGGGCTTTCGAAGCTTGCGAAGGTTGTCGACATCTATTCGAAGCGACTTCAAGTGCAAGAAAAACTGACTGCGCAAATTGCCAACGCGATTCAGACCCACTTACAACCACTCGGTGTGGGAGTTATCGTTCAAGCTCGTCATTTCTGTATGTGTTATCGCGGCGTGCGACAACCGCACGCATGGACAACGACTAGTAAGTTGACTGGGATTTTCTTGGAAGATTCTTCGACTCGAACAGAATTTCTGCGACTGGTTTCAATTGGTCAAGCCCCTGCTGCGGGAATGTGACGAAAGTGATTGGATGAACTGATTGGCGCGAGTCCGACAAACTTGAAAACTAGAACGGCTGCATTCCCTGAGGCAACGTGACTGCATCGGTGCGTTCTTCAAGTTGTGCAATTGGCGCGGCGCAATAATCCAAACTTAGTGCACCGGCGGGGCGATTGTTTCCAGATCGCCCGAGTCCACCGAATGGAAGGCGACTGCTTGCGCCGGCAGTACCGACATTCCAGTTGATACATCCTGCACGAATACGCTGCGAAATGCACTGCCAGCGCTCTTCGCTTGCAGTAAAAATCGCTGCGGCGAGACCGAATTGCGATGCGTTTGCTTGAATGATTGCGTCGTCATCGTCTGACGCAACAGCAATCTGCACGAGTGGCCCAAACACTTCTTCGTCGGTCATGATGTCAAAGCGCTGAACTTGCATCACGCCTGGCGTAAGGAACCATCCTTCACGCTCCAACTTGGATGAAGAAAGAATCGACACTGCGCCTTCACGCACTTTGCGAGATTGAAATGCCAACACGCTTTCGCGAGCTGCGCTTGAAATAAGTGGCCCCATAAAAATTGGCTCATTCGAATCGCCAGAACCTATGAGCAGCGTGCTTGCGACCTTTGTAAAAAGCGGAATGAAAGTGTCGGCGATTGATGCATCGACGATGATTCGTCGTGTGCATGAACAGCGCTGACCTGCTGTCGCAAATGCAGATCGAACGCACTCGATCACCGCTTGCTTCAAATGACAGTCTGCACAAACAATTGCGGCGTTGCTTCCGCCCATTTCAAGTGCGACCATCCGCCCAGGGCGATCGAGGTTGGCGGCAAGAATGCGTCGACCTGTAATCCACGATCCAGTAAACAGAATGCCGTCAATATCTGGATGATCGCTCAGTTTCGCTGCAACTTGCGGGCCACCAGAAATGACATTGAAGACTCCAGGAGGAAATGCAGCAAGATCGGCGAGTTCTGCCAGAAGTTGACCAACCGCAGGCGTACGTTCGCTTGGCTTGAAAACGACTGTATTTCCAGCCAAAAGTGCAGGAACGAAATGACCGTTGGGCAAGTGCGCGGGGAAATTGAATGGCCCAAAGACTGCCATCACGCCGTGGGGCCGAAATGCGCAAATTCCTCGGCGCGTTTGAGTGACTGCAAAGTCAAAACCTGCGATGCGGCTCGTGCTTTGCACCTCAAGCGTGATCGAAACTTTATCCGCAAGCGCTTTTGCTTCGAGACGACTCTCGGCCAGAGTCTTGCCAGTTTCGAAAGTGATCAGTCGAGTAATTCGATCTTCGTTGGAAGTAAGCACATCTCGCCAACGCATCAATGCCGCGCGGCGAAAATCTTGCCCTACATCGATCCACCCCCGCCCTGCAGCTCGAGCAGCCTTTACGGCGAGATCAACATGCGAATGCTCCGCTGCACCAGACCAGACTTCGATAGCGGGACGCGCAGGATCGTGACTTGCGACAAGATCGGATGATCCCGCCGCGGCTGATGAACGAAGCGCGAGAAATCGTCCACCGATGAAGTCGCTTGGTGGATGCGCAAGAAAGCCACGAAGAACCGACTCGCTCATCCGCGACTCCGCGATCCTCGCTTGGCTTTACGTGTTGGAGGAATTTTCAGCGAAGGCGATCCTTTCAGCGAAGGCGATCCTTTCAGCGAAAGTGCGTTTGAACTCTTATCAAACGCAGTCAATCCGATCGACGCACGTGACTGCGCGCCAAGCGTTGCAATTGTTTTTGCAGGCAGACGAACAGAATCGCCGGAAACCATAAAATCACTTCGCATCGCGCGGAATCCGAATTCTCCAACGCAGGACACAACTCCAGAATGTGTTGCTCTTGTACTTGTGCCAGCAAGAATGCGACTTTCCGAATGTCGCACAATGGGAATGTCATCACGCGAAGCTTGTAAATATGGCCCGCCGTCAAATGGATCGACATGATCCTGCGCCTTGAAACCTAACTTCTCCAGCATGTGAAGCGCAGGCAATGTCTCGTCGCCTACTTTCCCCACCAACTGTCGCGCTTCGGGCGGAAGGAGCGAAATATAAATTTCAACTGAAGGAAACAATTTCAAAATGAATTCTTTACTGCGCTGATTGAACGTATCCGCTTCTGTATAAGAAAGATTGATGAATCGTCGTCCCAAATAATCCCAAAGCGATGAGTGACTGTCGGGAGTCAATGCGCCCATCAACTCCGCGAGGATGCGTTGTTGAAACCACTTGGGATGCAGTCCAATGAATTGAAAGCGCGCATATGAAAGAAGCGAACCGAGTTTCTGCGGATGACCTCGATAGCCTGGCGCAAGAATCAATCCTCCGATTTCGCTTGGTCCTGTTTCATCAGTATCCAACTGAATCGTGACATGCACCTGCCCTGTTCCAAGGTCATGACTGTAATGCTCGTGCTTGCGAACTTTGAAAAACAAATGCGGGTGCCCCGGCCACGAAATCTTGGAATAGACCGCGCTCGTGCCAATCACTGAACCGCTGTCAAGATCTTCGAGAACAAAGACAAATTCACGTCCCTTGGGGTCTTTGACAGATCCCGCGAATGCGCGCTGACTTCGATCAATCTTTGCCGCGAGCGAATCTTTGTCTTGTGGAAGATTGAACGAATGCACCAACTTCGACAACTTCAGAAGTTGCGGCATGTCCTCGTTCATAGCGTGGCGAATGATGAACATTGTTTATTTCATTTTCTCGAGTGATCTTTCGATGATTGCAAACACAGGCTTGAATTGTTCTGGCTCCATCACGCCGAATGGCGGAAGCAATCGAAGGTGATATGGCCCATGTCCACAAGTGAGCGCGATGACACCTTCTTCAAACATGATCTTGAGTAGTGCAGTCAGCGCATCTTTTTTCCCACCAAGTGGAGTCAAGCGCATCATGGCACCAATACCGCCGACGAGGGATTGAATAGGACGACCAAATCCATCGATCGCTGGTGGGAAAAATTCTGGCCGACGACGAACGAGATCTTCGGCGCACGCGCGGAAGGCTTTGTTCAAGTGTGCAATACGACCGTCGGAGCCGTAATAGCCACCATCACGCAGAACTTCCAGCGTTCGTCTGCCGACGTGATACGCGCTTGTGCTCGAACTGAAAGTTCCTGCGAGTAATCCAGGAGCTGGATTGAGATCTTCGGTGAAGAGGCAAGCGCAGACCTGCGTCAATTTTCCAACCGTGGCAACATCGACATATTCGCCGAGCC
>JBEELA010000033.1:0-6216 GCA_041168365.1 Planctomycetota bacterium | reverse complement strand
GGGACATACTTGGAAGCTTCTCGAGAGATCGAGCCAGCTCTTGATGGAATCGCAGTTCGCCGCGGAAACACTTGGGCTGCTGCTCATCCTGCAGTCTTGCAAGCACTCAATGCTGCTGCGGCTCCCGATCAGACATTGCTTTCTCTTGTAATGCAACTCGGCCTTCCTGCGCGAGATCTTGATGCAATTCCCACGACCGAGCGGGTTGGGCTTTACACCTTCGAGGCCACACGCATCGTGCAACCAGCATCAACAATGATGCCAACATTTGTGAATCGCGGAAGTCTGCTTCAGGCCACACCAGGCCCCAGAGAGAGTGTGCAGAATGCGCAGACTGCATCAAATGAAATTCTCAAGTGGTTTGAAAGATCGATGATTCGTCCAATCAAGAGTTCTGATTCGCAGTCAGCTGGAGAACAACGCGCATTGAAATCTCTTGGATTACGCGGCGATTATCTTCCTGCTGAAGGGAAGGATGATTCCATCAACGCCGCGCCAACGGAACAATCACTCGCTGCATTTGCACTCGCACGTTGTGCGACACTCAATGCAAATGACGCAGCGATGGCGATTCGAGCACGCACTGTTGCGATTGAGATTCTCACGGCGTTGCAGGATGTTGCGGAAATCGAAAAGGATCCACTAGCTGATCCCAAGGCGATTGCGTGGATCGTTCTCGCTGCGCTTGAACTGGAAGTTCATGGCGATCATTTGAAGGAGTCACCCGCTGCTGAATCCTTGTATACAAATGCGAAAGACCTGCTGATAAAGATGGTTGCTGGGGATGATAAAAAATCAGTCCTTCTCCGTGGTGATCCACTTGAACAATCACTTGCTGCTGCGACTCTGGCTTCGCTCGATGCTGCAGGAAAACCTTTAGTCGAACATGCAGAGCTCGTGAAAGCCATCGATCAATGCTGGATAGGAAATTCGCGCAGTCAAATTGTTGGAATTCTTGGATGGCTCTTGCTTGCAGATCAAAAGCTTGGACCAGTTCCAGAGAATCATGTGACAATCGCACGCGCTGCACGTGCCGCGCTCTCGCATGTTCAGATCGGCGTGCATGACGGCGCAGATTCTCCCACAATCACTCGCATCCCACCTGATCTTGTTGGAGCATTTGCACTCTCAGGTATTGCAAGTAAAGGTGCGACGGCTCAAACTGCTCGACCAGGATTTGCTTTAGCACTCATGATGACTGATCCACTTTTAACTCCAGTTGGTGAGCAATATCGAGCTCGATCAATGCAAATTGGTGTTGTGCGATTCCTTCGACAGTTGGCGTATGACGACGTGTCGTCATACTTAGCTCGCGACCCGCAGCGAACGCTCGGAGCGATTCGCACAGCGCCTTGGGATAGCAGAGTGGCAGTTGCGGGCAATGCAATGGCTCTTTTGTGTCTTGAAGAATCTGCATTTTCGATAAAAATGCTCAATTCCCTGCTAGAATCAACTAAGTAGTGTTTTCCCACCGAGTAGGAGATTAACAGTGCAGATTGAACACAAATTCATTGCCTCCATACTCGTTGCTTGCTCGGCTGTCAGCACTTCTGTCATTGCGCAGACTCCCCCGACAGCGCGTGCTGCGACTCCAGCACCAACTCATGCCGCTTCATCAAAGGCGGCTCCTGCTCAAGCACCGGCTCCCGCTCCATCTACCACTCCAGAACTGCTGACCGAAGACCAAGACATTTTGTTTGCGTTGCTTCATACGGAAATCTCAATTGAGTTTGATGAAACACCTGCGAAAGATGCGATCAACTACATCCAGCAAATTGTTGGCGTGCAAATGGTGGCGCGGTGGCTCACTGAAAAAAATTCGATGGGTATGGATCCAGAAGAATTGATCACTTTAAAACTGCAACGCGTCTGCGCTCTTGATGCGCTTGAAACGGTTCTCTCCGAACTTTCAACGGAACACGCATGCACATGGCAACTTCGAGGCGGTTTTCTTGAAGTTGGAACAAAGGACAATTTGTCTCGCCGAGGCACCAGAAAAATCAAGCTCTATCCGATTAAGGATTTGCTGTACGAAGTTCCTTACTTCGACAATGCTCCCAACTTTAATATTGACGCCGCGTTCAATCAGGGTGGAGGCGGCGGCGGAAATGGCGGAGGTGGCAGTGGTGGCGGATTCGGCGGTGGCGGAGGTGGAGGCGGCGGCGGAGGCGGAGGCAACCTCTTTGGAAATGGCGGAGAAAGCCCAGAGCGTGCGACAGATGCAGCGAAGGCAAAGCGCCTAATAGAACTTATTAAATCTCTCGTAGAACCAGAGGCGTGGGAAAACGACTGGGCAACAATTGATTACACCCACGAATCTTTAGTTGTGCGCGCGCCAGATTATGTCCACCGCGCGCTTGGTGGATATGCGTTCCTTGCGCCTTCGAGGCTTGAGAAACAACGCGGAGCTGGCCGCTATGTTTCTATGACTGTGCCGATGAGTTTCTCTCAACTGCAAGGATTTTCACCTGCTTCGACGAGTGGTTCTGTCGGAGGTGGTGCAGGTGGTGGCGGTCCACGCCCCTGATGTGTCGTCGTAAGTTCGCTTGGCAATCACATTCACTGTGGCTGCTCAATTTCATTGTCAATCAGTAAATTCTGGACTTCGTGTACACATTGGTGGTGAACACTCGATCACGCAAATTGCGGCACGATCTTGCCGCATCGACAGGTGATGGGGCGACATATTCATTTATGGTTGGCGTGGGAGAAATGTATTTCATTCCATTCGTCCTTGCGCTTGGAGTTGGCGAAGTCAGCGCAGGACTCTTTTTCACCATTCCGTATCTGTGTGGATCAGTTTTACAATTGCTTGCACCTTGGGGAGTTTCTATTCTCAAGAGTCCACGAAAATGGGTGTTGTGTTGTGCAGTCGTTCAGTGCCTCAGTTTCATCCCGCTGATTGAAGGCGCAATTCGTGGATCGCTTCCTGCCTGGGTTATTTTTGCGTCATTTGCACTCTATTGGGGTGCGGCGATTGGTGCTGGTCCTGCATGGGCAGCGTGGGTTGCAGCGCTCATACCTTCAAATATTCGCCCAAAATATTTTGGGCGACGCAGTCGGATCTGCCAACTCATGACTCTCTCTGGACTCTCCGTCGCTGGTGCAATCTTATTCTTTGGAGAATACTTTGACGGACCCAAGAACATTGATCAAACCCAAAGCATTGCAGGAAAATTTTCTTGGCAACTTGCAGCATTCGCCTCAATCTTCTTTTTGGGGTTATTGAGTCGCGGAGCATCGATTCCATACTTAGTCCGTCAATCCGAACCACCACCAGGTGCTTGGAAGCATTCTCCCGTTCCACTTCGCACTCTTCTGATTCGTCCACTTATGGGTCAAGAACGACCACTCCTTCTGTTCATGTTGGTGTTTCAATTGGCGCTACAAATCTCAAGTCCATTTGTTGCGTCGTATCTCATTAGCGAAATCGGTTTTAGTAATGCAACATACTTTGCAGCAGCTGCGACGCTCTTTGCCACGAAGAGTGTTGCCGTTTCAATCTTTGGATCGATCGCATCTCGACGCGGTCCGCGCTTTGTGCTTGTCTTGAGCGCTGGATTTCTGACAGCACATGCTGCGTTATTTGCACTTCCACCAGAAACTTCGACAATTTTTATCTTGATGGCACTCTCTGGAATTTGCTGGGCCGGTTATGAAATTGCGACATTTTTATTACTCCTTGATGTTTCAAAGCCAGAAGAGCGCACAAGCATCCTGACATCGTTCAATCTGCTCAATGCTTTGGCCCTCGTGGCTGGGTCACTCGTCGGCGGCTCGCTTCTTCATTGGCTTGGCGATGACCGAAAAGCGTATGCGTTGCTTTTTCTTATATCAGCAGGCGCTCGACTTGCTGCGCTCTCCCTGCTTCGCTTTGTGCGCGACACAAGAGGATCGAAGTCAGATCAAAACCAAGCGCATCCAAGTAATCTTCGCGAAATCAGCATGGAAGAAGATGGCTCTTTCAATCGACCTCCGGAATCAATTTTGTAAAAATTAGAAATAGAGTTCGCAACGAGTTTCCGGCGTGATCAGTTATACGGAGCGTCGAATCAAATTCTCGCTCAATGGCTTTTCCGATTCGCCGCGCATCCGCTTGCGTGCCCAGCCGTTGGAAAGTTCTCTCGGGCGAGTTCCGCAGGCGGTCGACGATACTTGCAATAACGTTGGCGAATCAAATTCACGCTCGAACGTTTTTCAGGTCTGTCTCGCATCTGTTTGCGTGCCCAGCCGTTGGAAAGTTCTCTCGGGCGAGTTCCGCAGGCGGCCGACGGCACTTGCAATAAGATTCGTTCAACCAGATCGTGTCGGTCGCCGAGGACTGTCTGAGCCCGGCGGGATCTTTTCACGGCTGCTCACATATGCAACTCCGTGGCTGTATCCGTCGCGCTTGCGTCGCTAATCGTGGCGCAGTGCGACGACAGGATCTTTGCGGCTCGCAACAATCGCGGGATACATACCGAAGACCAATCCAACTGCCGCCGCAACTCCAAAGCTGACAATAATTGACCAGCCCGTCACAATTGGCTGCAGCGAAAATCCACCACCAAATACACCGCGAAACATTTGCCACTTTTGAACAATAGGAACAATTTCTCCAAGTCCAATAGATGCAGAAATTCCAAGAACAATTCCCAGCAATCCGCCCACCGCAGAAAGCGAACCAGTCTCGACAAGAAATTGAAGAATGATGTGCCGACGCGTCGCACCAAGCGCACGGCGTATCCCGATCTCGCGAGTGCGTTCAGTCACGCTCGCCAACATAATGTTCATGATGCCGATCCCGCCAACCAACAGGCTGATGGCCGCAATTGCGACAAGCATCACATTCCAAACAAGCATCGCGCGCCGCGCATTTTCAAGCAATTCCCATGGAACAACAATTTGCACGTCGGTCATACTTGGATGTCCTGTGGCCATAATGCGCTCAACTCGCTGTGAAATCTGGTTGACCATCATCGTCGAAGGCGCGGTGACGTAGACCTCGCTCAACTGAATCTCTTCTGTCGTGAAAGATCCAGATGTTCGCCGTTGAATCACATCACCGAATTGGCGCTCAGCCGTAGTCAAAGGTAAATGAATGTCTCGATTGAGATCGCGACCGACAAGTGCACCGCCCGCACCTCCCGACAGGCCTTGCTCTTGCAAGACGCCGATGACCCGTAGAACTTGTTGATCGATTCTGAAATCTTGGCCAACCGCATCGCGTGCCGGGAAAAGTTGTCGTGCAGTTTCGGCTCCAAGCACAGCAACTGGCGCCTGTGTTTCGACATCATGCTCGCTCAAATATCGACCGCCAGAAGCGACTCGCAAATTCGCAACTTCCGCAAGCATCGGTAGCGTGCCAAAACACTGACTGTTCGTTCGAAATGGTCCTCTGCTAATTTCACTTCCAACTGCCTTCAGTGGAACAACCGACTCGATATCTGGAAGCGCGCCTTTCAATCTGCGCGCATCTTCATACGTGATTCCATAACGAGACAAGAATGTTCGCGCCTGAGTTGTGCTCGCAGCATCTGGCGGCTTGGAACTTCGCACAATGATGTTGGTTGCACCAAGCGCAGCGATATCCCGCAACGCGGATTGTTTGTTCCCCTCTCCAATTGAAACGACCACGATCACTGCAGCAACCCCCAAAATGACACCAAGACATGTCAGTATGGATCGCAGCGCATGGCGGCGCAAATTGCCAAGACCCAACCGAACGGTTTCCAAGAGAAACATCATTACCTGAAGCGTAGAAGATTCTTTGCTTGTCGGCGCTATTCTTTCACCCATGCAATCGGACCTCGAACTTGAAGTCGCCACAGAGCGCGAAGGCGCAGCGTGCTGGATTTTCCAGATCCGACGGTCCGGGCAAGTCGATCCAATTTGCCAATTGACCCTCGCGTGGGCGGATTACGATTGGTGGTCCCCCACCGGATCACATACGCCTTCGCAAGTTGCGTTAGCGGTTATGAAAGTTCTGGCAGAATCACCGACAGAATTCGCGGGACAATCCTCACACCCAATGCAGATGGACGCAAGCACAATCCGCAGACGAATTGCAGGTGCGGATCGATTGATCACCGAGCGACTTCAACGATCTGCCTGAGGCGGAGCCTGCGCCAAGAGCGGCTTTCGTTCTCGCACGCGAAAATAAATAGGCACTTCAACAAAGAAAGTCGCTCCTCGACCGGGCTCGGAAAAAATACCTACGGTGCATCCAAGAATTGT
>JBEELA010000032.1:0-3869 GCA_041168365.1 Planctomycetota bacterium | reverse complement strand
CAAAAAGAAGACGCAACACGACAATGGAAAGTTTCGCTTGACTTCAGAATAAACATCATACCCAACTCTGCATAAACTCCACCGATTGAACCATCTGCGCGCGTTGAGAGCGTCGCAGATGCTGAGAACCCTTGCAATCGACCGCCATGAGTCAAACCAGGTGCCGCGGAAAGATCGATTGCATCTGTTGTGATCTTTGTTGAAATCGTTGCGGGCAGAAATCGACCGGCCGAAACAGAATCCCATGTCCCAGTCATTGCAGTAATTTGAACTGCGACGCGTGTTGGCGAAGCAAGCACAACTGCTGGCCCTGCATATCGATCGACAACAGAAGGTGGCACGATCAAAGAGCAATCAATCGGCTGCGTCGAGAAACCGCTCTTGTCCCAAGTGATTTTTGTTGCGATGGAAGTCGCACTCAGTCCAAGAGTGACAGAAGCATTTCCTCCTTGTTTTCCGCCGTCGTTTTCAATTTGCGCTGCGACATTCGTGATCGCCGCATCTGCCAACATCAAGCGCATGCTTGCATCAAGCCAAGGCGCGTCCGCAAGCATCATCGGCGAAAGTTGCACTCGACCCTTCGCAGTGGCAGCATCGACTGCAAGTCCTTGTGCATTCACCAAACCTGTGATGACTTGGTCGATTGCGATCGCCGATCCATCGACTGATGATTGAACTTTCAGTGTGATTGACTTTGTCGGATCAGATGATTCCAGAAGAATTGTGGTCGCTCCAACTGCGAATGACATCGTGGGAGAAATCTTCATCGCAATCGGCGCGATTGAAACACTTGTATTCATCCGCGCATCTTTCCAAGCCATCGCCGCATTCTTTGCTGGGATTGGAAGAGAGATGGCAGAACCTTGAATTGAAACGGCGACTGGTGCAGAAACTCCCAAAGTCGGCGGCAACAATGCGGGATCAATCTGCGCGCTGACCGCGAGTCGATCGATCGTTACAAGATTGCCATCTTCTGCAAGTCCGCCAGCTGCAGTGATCGAAAACTTCTGCGACGAAATTTCGGCACTGCCTGTTCGGCCTTCCAAAGTGATCGTTGCATTCAGCGACGATCCAAGATCGCGCGCCGCATTTAAAGGAGCCGGCAGATATGGCGCAAGCGCAGATGTTGGAAGGTTGACCAACGAGATCGATCCTGCGAGAGATCGTTTTGCTGCATCCATGGGATTTGTTGCATCCAAACTGATAGTGGAATTGGCTGTTTCTCCAGTGGGAAGTTGAATGACCGTCGACCCTGCGACCCGCACGGCATCAGCGAATTTTGCCGAAGTTATTTTGATTGAAAGCGAGTCGATTTCCAGCGGAACGCCTGCAGAAGGAATTGCCAGCGCACTCGCCTGCAGATCGACGTCGATCGATGCGGTATCCATGTTGACAGATCCATCCTTTGCAAACAGTCCACCAACCATCCCGTTGAGTGAAAGCGAACCAGTTTTTTCTCCAACTTTTGTGGCTGCAGAAAACGTTGCGCGAACACCTGCATCTTCGACTGAGAATTTTCCTTTGAGTCCGTTGATTTCAATCTTCGGATCAGATTGCGAACCCGCTGCGAGCAATTGAAGGCTGGTGATTTCCAAGATTGTTCCGCGCAAGGTTTCTGCGAGCGAAACACTTGGCGCTTTCGCTGGCGTGGCTTTCGCTGGCTGCGAAACTGCCGGCGTCGGCGACACGAACAATTCCGTCAGAGACAAAGAACCATCGGGTCGATAGGTCGTGGCAACGATTCCCGAAAGAACAATATGCGGAGGCTCCGATTGCCTCGCAAGTGCGATCAAACCATTCTTCGCAGTGACATCAACGGTGATAGATGCACCATCTGCCCCCTTGATCGAAAAACCTTGGATCACTTGAGGGCCAGACCACGAAAGCGACAAACTCGCAAGCGAGACTTGCCCACGGACCAGAGGCGATACAAATCCAACCGCCATATTGCGACCGAATGATCCCGAAAGAATCGTGGGCAAGAATGCGATGATCGCGCCAAGGAAGACGATGCCCCCTGCGAGTGCGAACAAACTTCTGCGAAGCCATTTACGGCGAATGTCTGGTTTCATATGGGTTGATCATTCTATAGAGAGCAGAACCATATAAAGAGGAAGTCACTCCCCCCCGAAAGAAAGTCTTCGGGTCAGTCCACCAAAACTGGCGCGGGCGAAACGTGACTCAGCATTCGTTCGAGCGCTTTTCGTGCGAATTTGCGCGCATCGGGATGCACGCGGATTTCATTCACGATTTTTCCCGCAGACAATTCGTCGAGCACCCATGCGAGATGCTGCTGGTCAATTCTGTACATCGTTGTGCACAAACACTGACAACCTGAAAGCATTTCTACTTCTACTCCTCGAAGTGCAGCTGCTCGAGACAAACGAGTCACGAGATGCACTTCGGTTGCAACTGCAAACTTCGTTCCAGATTTTGCCGCTTCGATGGTTTGAATGATGTACTCGGTTGATCCCGCAAGATCCGACTTATCAACGACTTCCTGCGAGCATTCAGGATGCACCAAGATTGTCGTGCGATCTTTGCGAGAGCGAATCGCATCAACATGCTCTGGGCGAAAGAGTTTGTGCACACTGCAATGCCCAGCCCACAGGATGACATCAACAGCGCGAATGACTTCTGCAGACAACCCACCGTGTTCTTTTTTTGGATCCCACAGCGCGGTCTGCGCAGGAGCCTTCGCTTTCACAGCGTCGACCTCAGTGATCAAACCCCGCGCATGTGCGGTGTTTCTGCCAAGATGTTGATCTGGCAGAAAGAAGACTTTGATTTTTTCGCCCTTCTCTCGCGGAGTGTCTCCACCTTTCAATGCCCATTCAAAAATCTGCTTCGCATTTGAACTTGTGCAACACGCACCGCCGTTCTTCCCAACAAAGGCTTTGATCGCTGCGCTGGAATTGACATACGTCACAGGGATCACTCGAAACTTCTGCGGCTTCTTAGATTCGGCTTTCTCTTTCAGGGCAGAGTTGATGAAATTCCACGCATCAACTGCATCTTCATATGCCGCCATATCCGCCATGGAACATCCCGCGCCGAGATCGGGCAAGATCACCCTCACGGAATCTTCGGTCAACACATCTGCCGTCTCCGCCATGAAGTGCACTCCGCAGAAAACGATGAATTCAGTCCCGCGTCGCTTGGCTTCGGCAGCAGCGGTATGGCTCAGTTTGAGACTGTCCCCGATGAAATCTGCGTGCTGAATCACCTCATCTTGTTGGTAATGATGGCCCAGAATCATCAAACGATTACCAAGTTCGCTTCGCCGAGCTCGAATGATCTGCGAAAGCGCAGTTTCCGAGGCTTCTCGATATTTTTGGGGAATCTCAGGCTGCCAAAGCATTGAAAGAGATGCTATCCCGCACACTCTCATCGCAATTGCGCCTCAAATAATATTTTTCGTGAAAAAATTTCGTTGCATTTTGTGCTTTCTTTGGGATGATCTAAATCGGTTCAGGTCGCCGCATGAAATTTTATTCAACAAAAACAAGCGGCTCACCTTCGATCAGAGTTCACTGGGCATCTTTTTTGTGCATTGTAATTTGTTCTTTGAACAATTCCCCTGCCGCAGCAATCCCACCAACTCAAACAATCAAATTGACCGCAAGCGATGGATTGGCGAATGATCAATTCGGCAATGCGGTCGCTCTCTCAAATCTCGCGGGTCTTGCTGGCGCTCAGCCAGACATTGCCGTCGTCGGACTGCGATACGACGACATCGGGACAACAGCGGACCGTGGATCTGTCAATATTTATAAATTGAATTCGAGTGGAGTCTGGGTCTTTGAAGCAAAGTTGACAGCTTCTGATGGTGTCGCAGGCGATGCGTTCGGCTATTCGGTTGCGATCTT
>JBEELA010000031.1:0-3022 GCA_041168365.1 Planctomycetota bacterium | reverse complement strand
CGCGCTCGCGCTCGAATCAGAAGGAACATTCAAGCCACTCATGTTGATTGCTGTTGAAGGAACACTTCAATCGACTGAAGGTGGGTCGTTCGTCGTGCGCGCGGAGCATGTCTATAAAGTTCCAAATGATCCACTTGCATCGAAGATCAAGTGATTGGCACGTGCATCACATCGGGCATCAGTGATGTTGACCGCTATGAATCTTTGTCAACAACCGTCGATGCTGATCCACATACCCGCAGCGCATATAGAGTGCGGTTGCGCGCTCATTAGATGCTTCCGCTTCAAGCCTGAGGGTTGTCACCCCGATCGATGCGCACCACACTTCGATTTCGGCCAACACAGTCGCTCCAACTCCAGCGCTGCGTGATGCAGAGGCAATGAACAATTCGTCGATGAAAGCGACTTGGCCGTTGCGCTCGAGCGAAAATGAAAACGCGACGATCGTGTATCCGACAGAGATACCTGCTTGTTCGATGATCCATAGTCGACCAAGCGATTCGTCCGCAAGAAAATCGGCAAGCAATGCACGCTTGCGTTCCTGCTCGAATGGATAATTGAAATGCTCATAAAACTGACGGACAAATTGCATTGCGATATCGAGATTCGACTCATCGACAGTGACAAGGCGTATTGAAGATGTCTGGGAAGAATGATCCATGATTGCGCGAATTTGAGAGAAGCGCCAATCATAGATGCTTCTTCCCTTTATATTGCAGGGATGAAGAGTACGAAGCGGCAGGCAACTCGAACGATTTCCGTGCATAAGTTTGGCGGAGCTGCGCTTGCCAATGCACAAGCAATCGAGAGCGTGGTCGCGCTTCTTGCACGCACGAATGGGATGCGCGTGATTGTGACCTCTGCGCTTGCGGGAGTCACAGATGTTCTGCTTTCGGTTGCTCGCACTGCTTCCAATGGAGATCTTGCACTTGCCCAAGCCGATGCGCGCTTGCTTCATGAAAGGCACTTGCGGGTGATCGAGTTGATTGATGCCAGCGATGCGCCACTGCGTCAGTACATTGACGCATCGTTTACACAGCTTGCTGAACTGCTTGTTACTGTTGATCACGAAAAAACATTGTCCGCACGAATGAGCGATGCAATCATCTCGCGTGGCGAACGCATTGCCGCACAAATTGTTGCATGCGCTCTACGCGTTTCAGGTGGCTCTGCAACCGTCGTTGACGCTGCAGATTTTCTTGAAACAGATGGACGCTTCAGCGATGCTGCACCAGATCTCGCGCGGACCGAAATCCGAGCGTTGCCGCTCTTCTTGCCGATCTTTGCACGAGGAGAAATTGCCGTAGTCCCTGGATTCATCGGCGCAGGCAAAGAAAATTCGGTGGTGACACTTGGCCGCGGAGGTTCTGATTTGACCGCAACGGTCATCGCTCGAGTCCTTACTGCAAATGAAGTGACACTTTGGAAAGATGTCCGCGGATTTCTGACAGCAGATCCACGGATTGTTCCTGAAGCGCGCATCGTTCCTCAACTTGATCCACGCGAAGCTTCAGAACTGGCTTATTACGGTGCAAAAGTGCTGCATCCGCGCGCTTTGATTCCGCTGACTCTTGGCACGACGCTTCGCATTCGTCCATTCGCAGATCCAGATGCTGACGGAACTGAAATTGCCCACGGTCGATCTGTTGCGGGCTCTCCTGTGCGTGCGCTTTCTGCGATGACTTCTCAAGCACTCGTGACAGTGGCCGGCAACGGAATGCTGGGCGTACCTGGCATCGCTGCTCGAACATTTGGCGCGCTTGCCAATGGCGGCATATCTGTCTCGCTGATTTCGCAGGCATCTTCTGAACATTCGATTTGCTTCACAGTTCCTGAACATGCAGCCGCTGCTGCAGAAACACAATTGCGGGTTGCGTTTGCTGACGAACTGGAACGTGGCGAAATTGACTCGGTCGAAGTCTTGATGGGAGTCGCAACAGTCGCAGTGGTCGGAGTCGGCATGGCACGCACACCAGGAACCGCCGCTCGAGTCTTGGGTTCAATTGCAGATGCGCAAGTCAATGTGATCGCAATCGCACAGGGTTCCTCTGAACGGAATATTTCATTTGTGGTGAACACCGAGAGCGTTCCAAGCGCACTGCGCGCAATTCATGCGACATTCAGGCTGGATAAAGTTGGTGGAGGCCGCACGGTTCGTCGCCACGGAGCGGATGTGATCTTGATGGGTTGCGGTCGTATTGGACGAGAACTGCTCGATCAAATTGAATCGTTACCACTTCGAGAGAGATCTGTTTTACGCATCGTCGCGGTCATCGATACAACAGGATTTATTTTTCAATCGCGTGGATTCTCTGCAAATCGTCTGAAAGCGATCGTATTGGCGAAGAAGCGCGGAGGATCACTCAAGGAAATATCGGGCGTGCATATTGGAACGCCACTCGACGCAGTTCGACATCTTGCCTCTTACGCGTTGACACGACCTGTGCTTGTCGATGTCTCAAGCGGCGATACACGCGAGCCGCTGCTCAGTGCCATCGCCAACGGGATCGACTTGGTGATTGCGAATAAAATTCCGCTTGCGCTCGACAATGCTTCTGCTCGCGCAATTCTTCGAGATGCACGAACGAATGGTCGTCAGGTTCTTCACGAAGCAACTGTTGGCGCGGGACTGCCGATCATTGATACTGCCGAAAAATTGATTGCCTCTGGCGATCGCATCTTGAGCATCTTGGCGTGTCCTTCGGGAACGATGGGATATCTCTTCAGTGAGCTTGGACGAGGGCGGAAGTTTTCTGATGCATTGCGCGGAGCCATGAAACTGGGATACACCGAACCAGACCCGCGCGAAGATCTTTCGGGATGCGATGTCGCACGCAAAGCGATCATCTTAGGTCGCATGCTTGGATATCAAGGAGAACTAGCGAATGTTGCCGTCGAATCGCTTGTGCCATCTGCTCTGCGCGAAGTATCGCTGAAAGATTTTTTGAGTCAACTTCGCACGCTCGACGATGGATGGACTCAGCGCGTTGAAGTAGCGACTTCAAAGGGAGATGTCCTTCGT
>JBEELA010000030.1:0-2559 GCA_041168365.1 Planctomycetota bacterium | reverse complement strand
TTGACCGCTTGAGTATTCGCCCAACTGATGCGAGTGGATGAGTGTAATGCCACTCGCGATCCCTTGCAATTGCCGTCAAAGTCTATTGCGCGACTGGAGGCTCGGGCCGCACAACCAACCTCTTCGTAGCGTGATAAAGCTTCAACCAACGAGCGGGCGCACGAGGCGCGCGTTTCTTGGACTTGCGCGCCGCAAACCATAGATGCACGAAGTACATCAAAACCACAAATCCAAGCGTGAATGCAACGCCGACGAGCGCCTGATGGGTGATATTTGTAACGCCAACCTGTCGAGCCGCACGCGCTCCCATCACACCAACCAACATCTGCAGCGGCACGGTCACGATCACGCAGGACAATTCAACGAGCAGAAATTTCCACCACGCCATATGCATCAAACCGCACATCGTGATCACTGGCGTTCGCGTTCCAGGAATGAAACGCGCAGCGAGCAGCACAAGCGATCCGCGTTCGTCGATCTGATGTTTCACTTCGAGCAATCGCCTTGGATGCAAAACGCGCTTGAACCACTTCGAATGCAGGAAGCGCGTTCCAAATGTCGAGCACATGAAGAACCAAAGTCCATCGCCTACGACGATTCCTAAGTATGCCCAAATCCAGAAGTGCACAAACACCTTCATGTCATGTGCGGCCAACCATCCAGCTGGAATCAAGATCAAGTCTTCAGAGAGATGCAATCCAATTCCAGAAATTACGAACGCACCAAAGAGCGAGACTGCTCCATATTTTTCGATGTCATCCACCAACCACTTGGGCATCTTGGAGTCTTCTTCTGCTGCGTGGCGCGCAATCGCCGGATCAATAACTGCAGCACTCTGCGCTGGCGTCTGCGCCGAAGTCTGCGCAGCACTCTGCATTGGCGTCTGCGCAGTAACAGAACTCATCCACAGCACAGAGGCAGCGCCAAGTATCGCAGAGAGGAAAAGAAAACGCCGCATCATCATTATTGATGATACGGCGATTTTGGATCGATACTTTTGAATCAGCTCTTTGCGTCGGCTGGAATTCGCATCGAATAGAAGGATCGATAAACGAAGATCAAAGCGATCACGAGGAATGTCGTGCCGATTGCAATTTTCGTGTTCTGATTCTGCATCGTGACTGCGATTTCAACTGCAAGCAAGCCGAAAAGTGTGGTGAACTTGATCACCGGATTCAAGCTGACGGAACTGGTGTCCTTGAAGGGATCGCCGACGGTGTCGCCAACGACGGTTGCTTCATGAAGCGGGGTTCCCTTGGCGCGCATGTCGACTTCGACGATCTTCTTGGCATTATCCCAAGCACCACCGGCGTTTGCCATAAAAATGGCTTGGAAAAGACCGAAGAACGCGATGGCAATCAGATATCCGATGAAGAAGAATGGATCGAAGAAGGGGAGTGCCAACGACAAACAGAAGACGACGATGAAGATGTTGATCATGCCCTTCTGTGCATAGACCGTGCAGATTCGCACAACTTCTTTCGAGTCCTGAATACTTGCAGTTGCCTTTTCAAGATTGATGTTGTTCTTGATATAGACCACGGCTCCGTACGCGCCCGTCACAACGGCTTGGGTGCTTGCTCCAGTGAACCAGTAAATGACTGATCCACCCATGAGGAGTCCCAGCAGAATTGCAGGCTGAACGATCGAGAGTTTGCCGATAACGGTTTGCACACCTTGTGCGAGCGCAACCTTGTATGCAGGGTCAGCAGTGTTCACGACTCCACCAAGAAGCGATGCAGTCTCGACGCCGATGAGCGCCAAGATGATGCCGAAGACCATGGTGGTCGCACCGACGACTGCAGTTCCGATGAGAACTGGTTTTGCAGTTGCCTTGAATGTGTTGCCTGCGCCGTCGCCCTTTTCCAATTTGTGCTTGGCAGTGTCGAAGTTTGGAGTGACTCCGAACTTCGACTTGATCTCTTCCTTGATATTGGGAATCTTCTCGATTTGGCTCAATTCGTAGACGCTTTGCGCGTTGTCCGTGACTGGTCCGAACGAGTCAACAGCGATCGTGACTGGTCCCATTCCAAGGAATCCAAACGCAATCAAACCGAACGCGAAGATCGGAGCTGCGAAAGGATAAACCGCTGGCATGATTTTGATCATGTCTTCAGCAGTGGCGCACCAAACGCCAAGACCCATCAGCGAGAGAATGACCAAACCATTCCAGAATGCTGAGAAGTTTCCAGAAACCAAACCAGAGAGGATGCACAAACTTGCTCCACCTTGCTTGCTGGCGTTGACGACTTCCTTCACGTGGCGAGACTTCGTGCTTGTGAATATTTTTGTGAATTCTGGAATCAGTGCGCCGGCAATGGTGCCGAGCGAAATAATCACAGAGAGAATCCACCAAAGGTCAGGTAGATATTTCGTTTCGTCTGTAATCGTGGTCGTTTGTTCGACAAGTGTTCCCACTGCAATTGGTGTTGCTGTAACAACATTTGCGACGGTCTCCGATCCAAGAGCGATATTTCCAAGCAAGACATAACTGGCAATGAATGTCACGCCGATCGAGATGATTGAAGTCAGCCAGACGAGCGAAGTCAGTGGTGCTTC
>JBEELA010000029.1:0-2840 GCA_041168365.1 Planctomycetota bacterium | reverse complement strand
TGCCTGCATTTTGCCCTGTATTTTGTTTTGTTTTTCCCTCGGATGCGGAAGAGTTCACTCGACAACACCAGAAACATATAACCTTATTCCCTTTTACGGATTTGGTCCCAACGGACAATCTATACGGTCGTATCGCATGGAAGAAAGATCAGCAGATCCAAAACTTGTTTTAACGCCACAGAATTCATTGAAGTATTAACGATTTGACTGATACATTTTTGCGCTGGCGAAAAAAGACAAACGGGTTTTCTTTTCTTCATCCGATCTGCCGACGATTATGTTTTTTGCGCCTTGATTCATATGACTTCGCGCAGCGAAGGCAGAGAGTCCGCTGCGAGTGAGGGACGGGAGGCAAAGCCTTCCGTTCCCGAGCGAAAAGCGGGCGAAGGGATTCGAACCCTCGACATTCGGCATGGAAGGCCGACGCTCTACCACTGAGCTACGCCCGCAAGGCAAACAATGATACAGAAACTTCGATCATGATGGAGACAACAACCTCTCGACATATTTGATGTCGTGACGCGCCTCCGTAAACAGCGGCTCCTTGAGCAAACGCTGATAGAGAGGAATCGTTGTCTGGATCGGTCCAACCTTAAATTCTCCAAGTGCGCCAAGCGATCTGCGAATACACGTTTCGCGGTCAGGCGCATGCACAATCAGCTTGCCGATCATCGAATCGTAATTTGTCGGGACGCGATAGCCGGGTCGCACATGACTGTCGAGGCGAATTCCAGGTCCACCAGGCGGCGCCCAAGTCTCAATCAGTCCAGCCTGTGGCATGAAGTTGCGAGCAGGATCTTCTGCGTTGATTCGAAACTCCATCGCATGACCGTTAATGCGGATGTCCTTCTGCTTGAAAGGCAATGCCTCTCCCGCTGCAACACGAATTCCAGTTTGCACGATGTCGATACCCGTGATCGCTTCTGAAATCGGATGTTCAACCTGCACGCGTGTGTTGACTTCCAACATGTAAAAATTCTGTTTGGCATCCATCAAGAATTCGCAAGTCGCCGCCCCTGCATAATTCGCTCGTCGAATCAACTCAGCCGCAGATGCGCAAACTTTTTCACGCTTTGCAGGATCAACTCCAGGCGCTGGTGCTTCTTCAATCAACTTCTGATGTCGCCGCTGACTTGAACAATCGCGCTCATACAAATGCACTGCATTGCCATGCTTGTCTCCGATGACTTGCACTTCGAAATGTCTCGCAGATTCCAAATATTTTTCAACGAAGACCATTGGATTGCCAAAAGCAGCAGCAGCTTCTTGCCTTGCCTGTTCGATACCAAGTCGCAAACTGTTCTCGTCGTGTGCGACACGCATTCCGCGACCGCCACCACCGCCTGCAGCCTTGACAATCACTGGATAGCCGATTTCCCCTGCGATTTTCACTGCTTCGTCAATGTCTTCAATCCCGCCTTCGGTTCCAGGAAAGATCGGCGTGCCAGCCTGCTTTGCAAGTCGCTTGCAGTTGACCTTATCCCCAAGCAGAGACATCGCCTCTGGACTTGGTCCGATGAATTCGAAACCACTGTCGCGACAGACTTCAGCGAAGTGCGCATTCTCGGAAAGGAAACCATAACCAGGATGGATGGCATCTGCCTGCGAAATCTCTGCCGCCGCAATGATGCGTTCGATGCGTAGATACGAATCTTTGCTTGGTCCTGGGCCGATACAAATTGACTGCGTGGCTTGTTCGAGCCATGGTCCACCCTTGTCTGCGCTGGAATAGACACAGATGGTTTCAATTCCAAGTTCGCGGCAAGCGCGAATGATGCGCAAGGCAATCTCGCCGCGATTCGCAATGAGGACTCGTTTGAACATCGTTACTTTCAAATAATGAGGCGGGTGAATCAGGCTGGACGAATCATGAACAACTTCTGTCCAAACTCGACAGCTTGGCCATTCTTGACGAGGACTTTAACGACCGTCCCCGAACACTCCGCTTTAATTTCATTGAAGATCTTCATCGCTTCGAGCAAGCAGACCACGGTGTCCGAATCAACATTTGCACCAACTGAAACCAGTGCAGGCTTGACTGGTCCAGAAGCCGTATAGAACGTCCCGACCATTGGACTTTCGATTGCGATTAAGCCAGCTTCGTCGTTCGAACCTTTGGATTCGCCCTTGGATTCACTTTTGCCGGACGAAGAAGCCGTTGAAGATTGAGATTGGCCCGTTGGAGTGGAGATCGTCTGGTGGAAGACTTGCGGTGGAGCAAATGAGTTGTTCCGGCGCACAGTCGCCTGCTCGTCTTTGTCCCTCAGGTCAAGTTCTGTGAGGTCGTTTTCCACCATCAACTTGACCAACTCCTTCAATTTTCGAATGTCCATCATAATTGGGTGTCAAGATAGCAGAAATCACGGATCGTCGCAGATCGAACCATAATCGGCGAGAATCGAGCCTTTGTTGGAATGAAAAATTGAAGCCCTTAACCCAAACGCAATGAAACTGGCGCACTGAGAATTTCGCTCAGCACAATGGCTTGGCGAAGCTTGGGTGGGTTTCGAAGCATGGCGGCGAATTGCGGCGCGACCAGAACCGCTGCCGGCTGAACCTTCTTCACGACCTTCCCCTGCACATCATTTTTGCGCAGCATTCCTTCATGGATCGCAGAAACGGTCCTGGCCAACTGTGCTGATGAGGCTTCGCCATCAGAAGTGTGAAGCGTCATATGAAGCGGATTCGCGTTCGTTGGATTCAGCCTTAGCGGATTCATCATCAGCGGATTCGCTGCATGCGGATTGGAAAGTGTGGGCGGTGCGACTGAGAATCTTCCACGCTTTGTATCTGCGCCTAGATCTGCGACCTTTTCTATTTCCTTGCGCGATCCAACCGCA
>JBEELA010000028.1:0-5333 GCA_041168365.1 Planctomycetota bacterium | reverse complement strand
CCCTTCGTTCAGAAAATAAAACGGCGTTGATGCCGTTCATTACTGGTGGTTATCCGTCTTTGGGTGTGACCACTGCAGCGATCGAGGCGATTGCTCATGCAGGTGCTTCGATCATTGAAGTCGGTATTCCATTCAGCGATCCAATTGCAGATGGTCCAGTCATCGCTGCGAGTATGCACGATGCATTACAAAATGGCGCAGATCCCCACAGTGTCTTCAGCGCAGTGCGTGCTGCGCGTGCAAAGACTTCGGTCGGATTGGTCGCGATGGTCAGCGTTTCAATTGTCACAAGAATCGGCGCGAAGAATTTCATTTCGCAGGCAGCAGAATCTGGCTTCGATGGATTGATCGTGCCGGACATGGATCTTTCACAGGCTCGTGAACTTTCCAGTCTTTGTGAAAGTCGCGATATTGCGCTGGCATTGTTGGTTGCTCCAACGACTACGCCCGCCCGTATGGCGCAAATCACAGAATCTTGTAGAGGGTTTATCTATCTCTTGGCTCGAGCCGGATTGACGGGCGAGCAGGAATCGAGCCCAGAGATTTCAGGATCGGTGAATGCCATTCGATCAGTCAGCAAACTTCCAATTGCAGCAGGATTTGGAATCTCAACTCCAGAGCATGTCGCTGCGGTCACGAAATATGCGGACGCGGCAATCGTCGGAAGTGCGCTCGTTCGGCGCATGGGCAAAGGCGATCCAGTCAACGATGCTGCTGATTTCACTCGACTCCTCGCAACTGGCCTGCGAACGGGTTTGCCTATCTCATCATTATCAAATTGAGTTTCGACCCTATTCTTGTTCCTTCGATGGTGGCAAGATCGAATCCAATATCTTCTTCTGCGCAAGCGCATAAAGCCCAAGAAGATCTGAACCGTGAAATCCTTGTTGTAAACTCTGTCACAGTTGACTATCCAGGAGTTCGGGCGCTTGATGCGGTTTCACTTGCATTTCGCACAGGTGAAATTCATGCGATTGTCGGCGAGAACGGTGCAGGCAAGAGCACGATGATGAAAGTTCTCTCTGGAGTGATACGACCGACATCTGGAACGATCATGCTGAAGGGGATACAACGGCAATTCACTCGACCTTCCGATGCGATTCGCGCAGGAATTGCGATGGTGCACCAAGAACTGCATTTGGTTGGAACACTGAATGTCGCGGAAAATGTTCTTCTAGGGCGAGAACCCACCCGATTCTTAGGCGTTGCAGTTGATCACCAACGTCAACACGCAGTTGCTGGCGCACTTTTACGACAACTTGGCAGTGACTTCGATCTTTCGACTCTTGCGTGCGACCTCTCGATTGCTCAGCAGCAATTCGTTGAAATTGCAAAGTGCCTTGCAAGTGATGCTCGTGTGCTGATCTTCGACGAACCAACTGCAGTCTTGGGTGAAGTCGAAGCGAATCGTCTCTTTGTTGTCATGCGGCGCTTACGTGACGAAGGGCGCTGTGTCATATTTATTTCGCATCATCTTGATGAAGTCATTTCCATTGCGGACCGAATTACTGTTCTACGTGACGGGAAAGTGGTGCAAGCATTTTCCCGCAATACAAGTGGAATAGTTCAATGCGAAGATGGTTCGATCGCAGATGAAGGTCGACTTGCACATGCGATGGTTGGTCATGAACTTTCGTCGATCTATCCTGAAAAGTTGTACGCAACCTGCACAAGTTCGGCAATCGAACTGGCCAACTTTGGCGCGACAAATAAATCGCATGGTATTTCATTTTCTGTAGCTGCTGGTGAAATCCTTGGCATCGCAGGCCTTGTTGGCAGCGGCCGAACTGAAACTGCGGAGGCGATTGTTGGGATTCGACCTTGCGAAGGAGTTCTTCGAGTCGAAGGTCGCGAAATCCGATTTTCGAATCCACGCGCAGCGATGCGATCAGGCGTGGCGTATGTCAGCGAGGACCGCAAGAATCGTGGCTTGCATGTCACACTTTCGTCGATCTGCAACATGATGCTTCCGTCCCTAGACAAAGTCACTCGGCTTGGCGGGATCATGATTGATTCTCAATCCGAGCAGAGAATTTCGAAGAACTGGATTGACGCTTTTCAAATCCGCTGTGCCCGTCCAATGCAAGCAATCTCTTCTCTCTCTGGTGGGAATCAACAAAAATTTGCACTCGCACGCTGGTTGGAAGCCACTCCAAAAGTCTTGATCATCGACGAACCCACGCGCGGCGTCGATGTCGGGGCCCGTGGAGAGATTTATCGAATCATCGCCCAACTCGCACGCGAAGGTCTTGCGTGCATTGTGATAAGTTCGGAACTTCCAGAAGTGATCGGTATCGCCCACCGAGTCATCGTGATGCGCGAAGGAAGAATTGCAGGCGAAATCCCATCTGAACGACTCGCTCTCAAAGATTGTCAAGAGCGGATTGTTCGCATCGCATCGGGACTCCCAGAAGAAAGTGTCGCAAGCAAATGAACGCACGTATTCCTTCCATACTTCGTGCTTCGCAGCGTGCACTGGAGATGTGGGGGGTCATTGTTGCGTTCGTCATTCTGTTTGCAGTCAGCACATTCAATCAAGGTTTCGATTTTCTCAATCCAGAGAATTTTCGAGCGCTGCTCAATTCGAATGCGCCAGTTGGCATTCTTGCAGTCGGCATGACGCTCGTCATTATTTCTGCAGGAATTGATCTTTCTGTTGGGAGCATGGTGGTTCTTGCAGCCGCCATCGGAATGACCACAATGAATTCGTTGGTCGAAAATGGCACTTCCGAATTGAACGCCGTATTGCTCGGCGGAGCCGTCACAATCTTGGCTGGAACTGTCGCTGGCACATTTAACGGCGTTCTTGTCGTATTTGGTCGCATTGCGCCGTTCATTGCGACGCTCGGAGGCCTCGCCGCATTTAGATCAATGTCGCTCGCCATCGCGGATGCAGGTGAGATTCGTTCGCAAAGCGCCACGATGTTCAGTGCACTTGGTCGAGGAGGAGTCCCGATTCCTGGGCTTCTCAACTCTGCTGGAAAGCCTCTGACACTTTCATACAGCACAGTCATTTTTTTCGTCGTCGCAATCATTGCACAGTGGTTTCTTTCGCGGTCTCGATTCGGCCGACAACTTGTCGCAGTTGGTGCAAATGAAACTGCTGCTCGCTATGCCGGCATTTCCGTTTCATGGGTTCGGTTGCGTGTGTATTCGATCATGGGATTACTCGCTGGCATTGCGGCTCTTGTGCAAAGTTCACGAATGAATTCCGTCTCAACCTCACAGCTTGGACTCGGAAGCGAACTCGACGCAATCGCCGCGGTTGTGATCGGTGGCACGACTCTTCGAGGCGGATTTGGTCGTGTCTGGGGAACTGTCGTCGGTGTGCTGATCTTGGGAATGATCACAAACATCTTGACAATTTCTGGAGTAAGCCCGTATTGGCAGGGTGCAGTGAAAGGCGCAGTGATCGTTCTTGCAGTGCTTGTTCAGCGAACTTCTCGAGAGTAATTCAGTTTCTCGCAGATACGGTGAAAAGAGTGTACTTTCTAAAATATGCTCCTATCTAAAAAACTTGTTTCCCTTTCTTTTCTTATTGCTTCAACCATTTTGGGTTTATCACTCTTTGGTTTCTCCGAAGCGAAGCCGATTATTTCGTCCACTTTGACCAAGTCTCCTGCTGCGCAAGCAACCAACGCCAAATTCAAAGTCGGCGTTTCAATTCCTGCGGCAGATCATGGATGGACTGCAGGAGTTGTGTGGTGGGCGAAAGAATGTTCCAAGCTCCATCCAGAAATTGAGTGGATGATCGCCACTGCTGAAACTCCTGAAAAACAAATCTCTGACATCGAAGCTTTCATGGCAAAGAAGGTTGATGCGCTGGTGATTCTTGCCACAGAATCTGCGCCGCTTACACCAGTTGCTGAAGAAGCGCATAATCGTGGAATCCTGATCGTGAATGTCGACCGAGGATTTCTCAAGCCTGTCGCGGATATTTTTATCGAAGGTGATAACGCAGCATTCGGACGCAAGAGTGCTGAATTTATGGTGGAAAAACTTGGTGGCAAAGGCAAAGCAAAGGGCGACATCTTTATTCTTGAAGGCATCCCTTGCACAGTCAATACGGCGCGTGTCAATGCCGCGATGGCTGTTTTCAAGACCGAACCAGGCATCAAGATCGTGGGACAGCAAGCGGCAAACTGGAATCGTCAAAAGGCACTTGAAGTCACGGAAACTTTGCTGACGAAATCTCCCAAAGTCACTGCGATCTGGGCTTCCGACGATGACATGGCTTTGGGCGCAGAAAACGCTCTCGCTGAAAAGGGAATCACTGGCGTATGGATTCTCGGAGGGGCAGGGATGAAAGACATCGTCAAGCGCGTGATGGACAAGGATCCGATGTTTCCTGCTGACATCACATATCCGCCGTCGATGATCGCAACTGGAATGGAATTGGCGTCGACTGTGCTTATGGGCGGACAGCGTGCAAAGAAAATGCAGTTCATGCCGCACCACTTAGTAATCGATGTCGATTTGATTCTGCCAGAAAACGCGAAGGATTATTATTTCCCAAACAGCGTTTACTGATCCAAATCAATACCGACGCATTACGCCAATCACGACTCCTTGAATTGTGCATTCACGCACAATGATTGGTTCGAATGCTGGATTTGAAGGTTGCAGGCGAATTGTCCCATTTCGCTCCTTGAAATAGGACTTGAGCGTTGTCTCGCCATCTTCAAGCAAAGCAACAACACGCTCGCCATTTCGTGCTGTCGACCTTCTTTCAACGATCACATAATCGCCGTCGAGAATCCCCTCATCCCGCATGGATTCGCCTTCGACTTGCAATGCAAACATTTCACCACGTCTTGCTGTGGTACGACCAAAAATTTCTTCAAGCTGAAGTTTCTCATCTTGAGCACAGCGTTCGATCGGCATGCCTGCTGCAATACGGCCAAGAAGTGGAATTGAAAGTCCAGACCCTTCATCGGGACGGACTGCATCATCGACTTCAGATAAAGAGCGAGCCTTGTTCGGATTGCGCTTCAGTGCGCCTTTCTCGACGAGTGCCTGCACATGTTCGAACACGGTGACTTTGCTCACGGCGAGTTCGTCCGCTATTTCCTGCAGAGTCGGGGAGTATCCGTTCATTACTCTGAACTGGCGAACGAAGTTGAAGATCCGCATTTGTTTGGGTGTCAGATTCATTTTGTTGATTCATCCTTTGGGTTTCATGCGATTCCAAAAGCGTCTCAGCGACGCGGCGATAGACATAGACAGTTGGTGGGGGAGCAGTGCGACTTCGTTCCTTTCGAATTGCGTCCTTCCGCATTAGGGTCTTTCGAAACAAGCCGTCTCGAATCATGCCGAGAGCTTTTGCTGGTGTT
>JBEELA010000027.1:0-2726 GCA_041168365.1 Planctomycetota bacterium | reverse complement strand
AAATGCTTCGGTTGCGGATCCGCAATCGCAAGTTCTTCCCTCGCCACCGAGTGGATCAAAGGCAAGACCGTCGACGAGGCATTGACGATTCGCAACACGCAAATCGTCGAAGAACTCAGCTTGCCGCCAGTGAAAATTCATTGCAGCGTGCTTGCCGAAGATTCCATTCGCAGCGCGATCGAAGATTGGAAGAAGAAGTCCGGCGCGTCGCCGGCGAGTCAATCACCAATGCCGGTGACTCAACACGCCTAAAGGAGTTTGAAATGCCTCTACATGTGACTGAAACCGCCGCTCGCGAAATCGACACCATCATCCAACAGCAAGGACTCGACGCAGGAAAAATCTGTTTACGAGTCGGCGTGAAGGGTGGTGGTTGCTCTGGTTTTTCTTACATCCTTGATCTCACCGAAGTCCAGAAAGATTCTGACGAGTGCTGGTCATATTCTTATGGGCGTCGCGCTGCGAAGGCAGGAGCAAACGAAGGCGCAGGCTCGGTTGCTGTCGCAACAGCAGTCGCAGAATCTGCTGGGGAACCATTCACGGTGAGAGTTGTGTGCGATCCAAAGTCGTACCTCTATCTCAACGGAACAACGATCGACTTCAAAGATGAAATCATGGGACGAGGATTTGTATTCAACAATCCAAATGCCACGACATCGTGTGGTTGCGGTTCTAGTTTCAGCGCGTAAACCTTTCGCAAACTGTTAGCCATGCGCTCGGCACACCCTTGAAATGGGCGTGTTGTCTCTTGTTAGGCGCGAGCGAGCGACCCCGCCGCGTCTTCGCAGAGAGCCTTCGCCGAGACACCGTTGCCAACCGCTCGCTGCATCCATAACTCCGGCGTCAAGCGTCCGATGGAAGTGATGCGGCGAGTTTCCGTTGCAATATCTTTGGTTCGCATGAACGATCGAATCTGGTGACTCATCACATGACCAAGTGTGTAATCCGCCAAGTACAGCGGATGTCCGATCATGTGTTGATACGCCGCAAGCAATCGATAAGAATCCGCTCCGAAATCGTGCTCATAAAACCGCTTCCAAAGTCGATCGGCAATCGCAAGAACTTCTGTTCGCAGTTGGTCCGCCGTTGCAGTTGGGTTTGCATACAGCCATCGCCAGACTTGAAGTTCAAGCAGACTCGGCCCAGCAATTTGGCACGCAGCAAGCATCGTCTGCACACTATCGATTGCAAATGCGCGGTCGGCACCATCGGTCGCTTCGATCCCAAGCACGCGCTTTCCAAGTGATTGATAGAGAAACGCAAACGCCTCTGTGCACGCCGTGTTTGGAACATTGCGCAGCGCAGGTCGCGGCGCAAAGTATGTCGAGCACAGTTGCTCGAGATTGTGACCAAGTTCGTGCATCGCAGTATCAAAGCCATCCCACCCGAGTTGATCCTTCAGTCGACTCGTCCGCAACCACGCGCCATATTCAGTCAGCAGCGGTCGCATCGCATGACCCGATCCCTTGGCAATTTCCACTTTGATGCGCGTTCCCAGGAAGTCTGCATCTTTCTCACAATATCCAAGGTCGCGCAGCACTTGCGGAAGCGCGGCTTGAAACGCTTTTTCGTCTGGAAAACGCGCGGCGACTGCTGCATCCATTTCCGATGCAGGTCGCGATTCGGCGATGTCGTCAAAGTAGATATCAAATGGTTCAAGATCTCGCCCGAGACGCTTACGCAAAAATCCCGCGAGATCTTTTCGCATCGGATGATCGAGCAATTCGGTCAATAGTCGTTCGACATCTTTCTCAGACATTTCGCGTGCGAGTTCGAATTTGCGCGCGATCGCCGTTGGGTGATCTGGATAGTGCGCATCAAATTCGCGTGCGAGACTGAACTGTTCAATCCACCGCTCATATCGAGCAAGCCCCATGGTCTCGTCGGCCTTCACTGCGATTCCACCGATCGTGTTGGTCTGTGAATTCCAATCACCTTTCGATGTGCGATCCATCACCGACTTAGGAACGCCGCCATCGATCGCTCGCGCCATCACTCCTGCAAGCGCACGTTGGCGGGGGAGTCCATCTGGATTGTTGTATTGCGCCTTGATTTCCTCGCGCACCAGCCAGTGCGTAAGCAGCGCGCGATCTTCCGCAAACCAACGCTTACCCGTCGAATCGACCAATGTTCCAACTGGAATATGAAAGTGCGAAACCCACTGCGATGCTGCATGGCCAATCTTGCGCGCTTTTTCCGAGAGTTCCTTTGGAATGCGCGCACCGAAAGCCTGCGCAACTCTGACAGAGGCCCATTGGTCAGCATCCCATTTCGAGCCAGACTTGAGCATTGAATCCAGATTGGCGCGCTCGAAATTGAGCAGTGCAACAAACGCCAATTGCTGTCGATAAAACTGTTCTGATAAATCTGGCGCAGGATCGAACGTTGCCAGCATGTCATCGATGCCAGGGAATTCATCGCCAGCTAAGTCGCTGTGTCGGCGCAGCGTGCGATGCATTTCGTACAAGTGCCCATTGATCTGTTCAAGTGCACCTTCGATGCGTCCGAGCAGTCGCACCAAGTCCGCACCTGTAGACACAAACCGATCGAGGCAGAATTTTGTGAATGCCGCATCGTCGCCGTCAACCGTTTGCCAACGGGCGGCGGCCTGCGCCACTCCGCGTTCGATGCGCGTTCGCTCCGCAGATCCAAATTTCTCGACGAGTGCATCAATAGTGATATGGGCGTGGTCTTTCATGGACCGTGCATTGTGGCTTCAATTGCTC
>JBEELA010000026.1:0-4572 GCA_041168365.1 Planctomycetota bacterium | reverse complement strand
CAATCATTCAGAGCATGATTATATTTTTATGGCAACAGGAACAGGCATCGCTCCATTCCGTGGAATGATTCACGAGTTGCTTGTTGGGCCTCCCGCCGGCTCGCCCGCTCACGCGAAGTGGTCGGGCCCATGCCAAAGTAAAATTCATCTGGTGATGGGCGCTCCGTATCGAACCGACTTGCTCTATGACGAATGGTTCCGCAATCTTGCAAGCAATCATCCGAATTTTACTTATCACACTGTCATCAGTCGTGAACCACTCCAACAGCCTGGACACGGACCGCACACGCATCATTATGTAGACGCGCGTTTGGATTTTTTCAGACCGCTCTTGGAATCCAATCGAACTCTCATCTACGCATGTGGCTTGGCGGGAATGCAGGTTGGAATTTTCAAGGCGCTCGCAATTGCTGGACTTGGCGGACAATATCTGACAGTGCACGAGGAGATCTCCGCGATTGCACCCTCCGAGTGGACCACCGAGCAGATCAAGCGCCGAGTGCGGCCGACGCATCGGTGCATGCTTGAGGTTTATTAAGAAATCGTTGTGGCCGAGCAGTTTTTCAACGGTTTTTCCACTCCCATCTGCATCCAAGTGGGACGATAACGATAGAAAATCAGTTCTTTTTGTGCCCGCATCCAATGCGGTCGATACTAGAATTGAAGATCACTCATGGCAGACGATTCTGGCGATTGGACAAGTGCAGAGGCTCGCGTTGAACGCGCGCGCGGTTTGTTCCAATCTGGAAAACTTGAAGAAGCTGCGACCCAACTTCGGCGCGCGCTTGCGACCGAACCAGATCGTGGCGAGTGGCATCACAATCTTGCCGTGACACTTGATGCGCTGGGTCGACATCCCGAAGCGCTTGCTTCCTATGAGCGCGCGATCGAACTTCTTCCAAATCATGCACACGCGCTTCTTGGCGCAGCACAAGGATCGATTCGTACAGGACACCCTGATCATTGCGTTCGATATTGCGAGCGCGTGTCAAAGATCGATTCCAAGCTGGAGCCTGGATATTCGATGAGAATCATGGCGCTTGGAATGCTGAATCGATTTGAGGAAGCCGAGTCTGTGTATTTTCTTGCTCAACAATATTTGACTGAAATGCCTTTGTGTTTGGTCGAGATGGCGAATGTTCTTGCGCAACAAGGAAAGTTCGAACGGTCTATCTGGTGTTATCGCGAAGCGATGTCGCAGAATCCAAAACTCGTTGCAGTAAAGACTCGTCTTGGAATCGTCTATCTGCGGGCGGGACAATTGGAATCCGCTCATCAAGTCTTGATGCAAGCACTGCGCGAGCTCCCTGGAGATTCCGCCACATTGCTTGCAATTGGTCGCACGCTTGAAGGACTAGGACGGACCGTTGAAGCCGAAGAAAAATATCGACGAATTATCGAACTCGAACCTGCGAATCATGCTGCGCATATTCGACTTGGCGATATCGCTCTGCGCGCAGGTCGATTGGACGAAGCGCGCGCTGCATATTCGCTTGTGATCACCCTTGGCGTAACGGACACCGCCGTCCGATTACGCTTGGTGGAAGCCCTTTCGCGCTTGAACTTGCGCAACGAGGCAGGGCGACATCTTGAAGAACTCTTTGCACGCGCAATCGTTCCAGCCAATTCCCCCATCGTTGAAGATGCGTCAATTGCACTGGGTGCTGCAGGAACCGCGCTTGAATGCGGCCGACCAGCGGTGGCAATTCGAATTCTCTCCGCGTCGCTAAATCGACATCCAAAGGACGAACGACTTGTGCGCAGACTCGCACGGGCTCAGTTCGAATCAGGAGATCGTGTTGGAGGTCGTCGTACGACACGTCGAATGCTTGCGATGAATAGAAATTGTATGGAGACTCTGCACAATATCGCTCTTGATGCGATGATTCATGGACAACTTCGCCGAGCATCTGCAGCGATTGCCCGCGGATTAAAATTGCAACCTGCAGATCATGGACTGCGCCGAATTCGCCTGCGAATTGTGGGGATTCGCATGAAAGAATATCTCCGATCGACATCGCGTCGAATCGAGATTGCAGTCAAGTGGATTGTCGATCGAATCAAATCGATCAAACGACCGATCAGTTTGCGGCGTTCGTGAAAGGCAGAAGCGCCATAAATCGCGCTCGCTTCACAGCCTGTCCAAGCATCGACTGATCACCAGCAGACATCTCCAAACGCTTTCGCGAAAGAAGTTTTCCGTTTTGGGTCATCGCTCGACGAAGTTCATCCACCTGCTTGTAATCGATGAAGAGACGACCCTTTGCATCTTTTTGGCGGCGAATGACTGGAGGAGGAGGTGCTTGAAATTGAGACATAATTTCTTTCCACGGCGCAATGCGCCTACCGCGAATCATTCCGTCTTGGGCTTATGCGGTTTCGCACCAAGAAGTTCGCCACGGACCCCATTGAGGGGGCTTCCAGAACATCTGGAAGCAGCGAGTCGGATAGGGTATCCGATCCCTCGCCGAATGCCAAGCCCTGACCAGCCCCAACGCCCTCCCCAATGCCGCGAACCCTGATTTTATCTGATCTGCACCTTGGATTGCCCGATGTTCCCTGCGGTCGACCGCCACGAACGCCAGAAACCCTCGCTCCCCTTTTCCAAGCGAGTGATCGTGTCATTTTGAATGGTGATACGGCTGATATTCACCACAGACATCACCGAGATCAAGCGCTGAAGTTGCTCGATGCGACTTTGAATCTTGCTGCGCGAAGTGGCGTTTCTGTGACGCGCATCAATGGCAATCACGATTACGACCCCGCGCAATTGGACTTTGTCGATCTCTTTGAAGGCGCAATCTTGGTGACGCATGGTCACGCATTCAGCGATTCGATGTTGCCGTGGACACCAGCGCACAAGATCATCAGCCGAACTCTGTTTGCAGCGCGCGAGCGAAATGAAAAAACGCTCGAAGGTTTTCTCGCCGCCGCAGGTGAAGCATCGATGTCGCAGTGGAATGAGCCCGTGACATACACAGAGCCGACTGCGCTGATTTCCATTGGGCTTAACCCATTTCGAGTCGCAAAAGTGCTCGCGTGGTGGCGAAAATATCCGCGTGAAGCTGCACACTTTATAGATCGATTTCGTCCTGCAGCGAAACTGTTGGTCTGCGGACACTCGCATTGCGCTGGTTCGTGGATGACTGGTGCCACTCCCACCAGTACGCGAAGACATGTAATAAACACTGGTGGATTTACATTTCCATCATCGCCGCGCGCCGTATTGATCGACGATTCTGCCACCGAACTTTCTGTTGAATTGCGCGCAATCCGTCACCGCGGTGGCCGTTATGTGCTTGAATCACGCGTCGAGACAAGTTGTTGGCGCATCCAAAGACCTGCATCTGATGCGCGTTGAATGTCGATGTGTGTGTCGAAGCCTGCGCTGACAATCGTACGAGCCAATGTTTCTGTTGCGACATTTCCCGCTGAACCGGGCGCATATGGGCAACCACCCAATCCAGCGACGCACGAATCGAAAGAACGAACGCCAATTTCCAAAGCACGTAATGCGCATGCGATCGCTTGACCGTGTGTGTCGTGCAAATGCAGAGTTGTCTTGCTTGGTTCGATTATGCGTGCAACGGCTTGATAAAGTCGCGAGATCGAATCTGCATCCGCTGCGCCAATCGTGTCACCAAGATCGATTTCGTCGACACCCATTTCTAGAAGTCGTGCGCATACTGCAACAACTTGCTCAGGATCGACTGGACCGTCGTATGGACATCGAATGATGCAACTGATATATCCGCGCACGGATTTGCCAGTCGCTTTCGCGCGCGACACAACAGGGGCGATTCGCGCAAGCACTTCATCCACCGATCCATTTGTATTGCGTGTGCTGAATCCCTCCGTCGCAGAGACAAAGACCGACACTTTGTCGACGCGTGCTTCGAGCGCATCGTCGAGCCCTCGTTCGTTTGGCACAAGCGCCGAATAGATCGTTCCAGTACGACGCGTGATGCCGCGCATGACTTCAGATGCATCACCAAGTTGCGGAACCCACTTTGCACTGACAAAACTGGTCACTTCGATCTCTGGAAATCCCGCAGCGGAGAGTTGATCTATGAATTGAATCTTGATCGCAGTTGGAATGCGCACAGATTCGTTTTGCAAGCCATCACGAGGACCAACTTCTGTGATGCGCACATGACTCCCATTGGGGGTCATGATTTCTTCTCGGCACTGCGCTTGGATGAAGCGTCAAATTTCCGTTGCTCTTCTCGCGCAGCGCGTCGAAAAAGAATGAGTGCAAATACTGTGACTCCCACTGAAAGTATTGCGGCGGCGATAAACAAGATCACATCTGGTGTGAAAGCCCATTCGTTTTCGGTGATTGCCTGAGGGTTCATAACTGGGGGTTCATAACTGGAGGTTCAGAGTTGCTTTCCAAAAGTGTCACTCTCAACTGAATTCTTCACCGCCGCCAATTCCGCCTGAACGGTTGCGCGTTCGGGGCGACCATCGGCGGCAATGATCAACTCTGTCCGAGCAGTGGAGTGAACATAACGCACAGTTGCAAATCCCACGCATGCTGCACCAAGCATTGGGCTCATTGTGCTACTCGTG
>JBEELA010000025.1:0-2803 GCA_041168365.1 Planctomycetota bacterium | reverse complement strand
CAAAGCGACGCGTTGCAAGTCAAAGTCCACATTTTTTAAAAATGGCCTTATTGAGTAATAAAGTCGGTTTTGAAGCAAAGCGGATGGACTCAAAAGTGATTCGTGCAGATTTTGGCAGCGGGATGATTTGCCTTCGGGCTCAAACATGCATGGACTCAAAAGTGGTTCGTGCAGTTGTTTGGCAACGGACTGATTTGCCCCCGGACTCAAACATGCTGCGCCGAGCTGCGCAGACTTGCTCGGCTTGCAAACTCGCCGGGGTTCAAATCATTCCGCTGCCAACGTGAGCGAATCAAATTCTCGCTCGAACGTTTTTCAGATCCCTCGTGCTTCTGTGTGCGTGCCCAGCCGTTGGAAAGTTCTCTCGGGCGAGTTCCGCAGGCGGCCGACGGAATTTGCAATCAAAATTCGAAACCTGGTTCGTGTCGGTCGCCGAGGACTGTCTGAGCCCCGAGAGGACTTTTCACGGCTGAACACTTATGTATCTCCGTGACTGTGTCTGTGGCTGTTTCCGCCACCGAATCCGTCGCTCGATTCTCGCGTCACCTCGCAATCAAAACGAGCCTCACAATCCAACCGTATGCCAAACCGTCTTCACTTCAGTGACAGCCTGAAACGCGCTTGGACTGGACCAAGCCAAATCTTCCAAAAATTTCGCTTGTGGATCGACAAGTCTTACCCTCTTCAGATTTTCGGCAACCCCTAACTGCAGAATCTTCGCCATTTCAGGGTCAACACTCGCAACAACTGCGTCAACATCGCGGTGCGCGGCAACAACTGGAACTAATTCCTCACGCAATCCAGTCAATACATTCAGAACGCCAGGAGGAATATCCGCGCTTGGCGCACATTCTGCGACGATCAACGCGGGAATTGGTTCAACCGAACTCGGCATTGCGATCACCGAACATCCGCACGCGATCGCCGGCAACGCCAAGGTCAAAAATCCAATCAATGGAAATTCTTCTGGAGCAAACACCGCAACAACTCCAGTCGCTTCGATTTGCGAGAAGCAGTGGAATGGTCCAGCGACTGCATTGCGACCACCAACCACACTGTCCAATTTATCGCACCAGCCCGCGAAGGAGAGCGTTCGATCAATCGAGACTTCAACTTCGGTACGAGCTTTACTTTTTCCAACTCGTCCATTCATTCGTACAGCTTCAATCAATTCTTCTCGGCGACCATCGAGCAACTCTGCCAATCGATAGATAATCTGTCCACGCAAATATCCGCTTGATGCAGCCCACTTTTCTTGCGCTGCTCGCGCGGCTTCGACTGCATCTCGTAAATCTTTTCGAGACGCCTGAGCGGCATATGCCAATGCTTTTCCGCCAGATCGATCCGTCAAATCTTTCACTGGCACGACGCGTCCAGATTCGCTACGCGGAAATGCGCCGCCTATAAAAAGTTTCCAAGTCTTTGTGATTTCGGCTCTTTCTGTCATCGTATTTCTCCAAGTTTTCTTTCAAGAAACCTTATGCGCAGTACGCAGACAGTCCCGAGCGACCGCCTTCACGACCAAATCCAGATTCGCGATATCCACCGAATGGCGCGGCGGGATCGAATTGATTAAATGTGTTGCACCAAATCACGCCAGCTTTAATTTGTCGAGCGATCTCATACGCCTTCGACCCGCGACTTGTCCAAATACCAGCGCTCAATCCATACATCGTGTTGTTTGCGCGTGCGACAGCTTCGTCTGGCGTTCGAAACGTCATGACGGCGAGAACTGGGCCAAATATTTCTTCGCGAGCGATTGTGTGTGCAGGCTGAACTTCGGTGAAGAAACATGGCTTGCACCAAAATCCTTTTGATGGCAACGCGACATCTGAAACATCGTGTCGCTGTGCTCCTTCTGCAACGCCGAGCTTAATGAAGCTCTCAATGCGATCAAGTTGCGCGCGACTATTGATCGCGCCAACATCCGTGTTCTTGTCGAGTGGTTCACCAACTCGCAAGCTTCGCATTCGCAGACGAAGTTTTTCGATCACTTCATCCGCAACAGATTCTTCAACAAGCAGTCGACTTCCCGCACAGCAAACCTGACCTTGATTGGCCCAGATCGAAGAAACGATTCCTTCGACAGCTTGGTCGATCGCTGCATCTGCGAAAATAATATTTGGGCTTTTTCCGCCTAATTCCAGCGTTAATCGCTTCTTTGTGCCTGCAACAGTCGATGCGATCGCGCGTCCGACATCGGTCGATCCCGTGAATGCGATCTTGTCAACATCGCTATGAGCAACAAGTTCTCGTCCTGTCTCTCCTGCACCTGTGATGATGTTGACGACGCCTGGCGGTAAATCAATTTCTTGCAAGATCTCGGCGAGGCGCAAAGCTGTCAATGATGTCGTTTCAGCTGGCTTGAGTACAACGGTGTTTCCACAAGCAAGTGCGGGCGCAATTTTCCACGCAGCCATCATCAAAGGAAAATTCCATGGAATGATCTGTCCACAAACTCCGATTGGCTCTGGCACACTTCCGTGGGCAGTGGGACACGCCCACCGCAATTTATCGCACCACCCTGCGTGATGAAAAAAGTGTGCGGCCGCTTGCGGAACATCTTCATCGCGTGATTCACGAATCGGTTTTCCGTTGTCCATCGTTTCAAGCACAGCAAGTTCCCGCGCCCTTTCTTGAATGCGGCGCGCAATTCGATACAAATATTTTGCGCGTTCAAGCGCGGGTACACGACGCCAATTCTTTAGCGCCTTGCGCGCTGCGACGACTGCAAGATTGACGTCCGTCGCATCAGCCTCGGCAATTCGCGATAAAGAAGATTCGGTCGCGGGATTGATCGTCT
>JBEELA010000024.1:0-4813 GCA_041168365.1 Planctomycetota bacterium | reverse complement strand
GTTGTCGTTTGGTGAGCATTGTCCAAGCCTACAAGCGCACGCAATCACAATGACTCTCTACACTCACGCATTATGGCGTCGCAGGCAAATCATCAAGCTCCAAAGGGAACGCGAGATTTTTATCCTCGTGACATGGCCATTCGTCGTCACATCGAAGGTGCATGGCGACACGCATCTGTCGTGCACGGATTCGAGGAGATCGACGGCCCGACGTTTGAACATCTCTCGCTCTATACGGTGAAAAGTGGCGAAGGAATTGTGAATGAACTTTTCAGTTTTCGCAGAGCTGGCGGCGATGACGATTATGCGCTTCGCCCAGAATTCACGCCAACTCTCGCACGAATGGTTGCTGCGCGGGCGGGTGGATTGCCAATTCCTGTGAAGTGGTTTGCAATACCAACGCATTTTCGCGCGGAGCGTCCGCAGCGAGGGCGACTTCGAGAATTCATCCAGTGGAATGTTGATTTGATCGGCATCGAAGGTGCGCAGGCAGAAGTTGATGTGCTTTCGACTGCGGTTGTCGCACTCGAGCGATTGGGATTGTCGCCAGCAGATGTGCGAGTCAAGTTGAGTCATCGTGGTGCCGTCGCAGCTGGACTGCGGGCGCTGGGAGTTGACGCTGAGCGATTGGCGGAAGCGTTCACGCTGCTCGATCGACGCGACAAGATGGAAGCAAAGGATTTCGATGCGCGTGCACTTGCAATTGGCTTGAGTGCGTCTGCGCTCGAACGATTTGGAGAACTTGCGCGAACGAAATTGTCGATTGATAGCGACGCTGCAGTGATTGGGAAAGCGCTCGGATGTGATGTTGCTGACGCGGAGCCACTGGCGGAACTTGCGCGCAAACTTTGCGCTGCCCAACTTGGCGCGTGGTGCGATATCGATCTTGGAATCGTGCGCGGTTTAGCGTATTACACGGGATCCGTCTTTGAAATTCACGAAGCAAGCGGGGCAGAACGCGCCATTGCTGGCGGTGGTCGATACGACAAGTTGATTGAACTCTTCGGTGGTCCATCAATGCCTGCAGTTGGATTTGGAATGGGCGATGTTGTGCTTGGACTTGTGCTGAAGGACAGAGGAAAACTTCCTGCAGACGAAGGTGAATCACTCTTGCCCCGTCCTGATGTCTTTCTCATTTCTGCAGGAGCCGAGGCGGCGGATCAATTGCTTGCGCAACTTGCTGCGCGCATGCGCCGACTGGGATTACATGTGCGGCATACATATAAGGCAACGCGAAATGTCGGCAAGATTCTCAGCGAGGCGGGAAAGTGTCGTTCGAGATTCGCCGTGATCATCGGCGCAGAACTCGAGCAGGGGATGGTTGCCCTGAAGGATCTCGATGCGAATTCGCAGTCGCTCGTTCCAGTTGCAGAGATCGTCGAGAAGATCACGCACGCGTGCGCGTGAAAAAACTTGGGTGATTCACCGCCAAAACGCGCCGACAACTAACACGAGCCACGCAGCGACTGCAAATGGAATCTTGGCAAGTGTGCCGACAAGTCGTCCGCCCGCCGCGCCCGCAGCGGGTGCGATCGAACCTTTCAGAGATCTTCCGCCTCCGCCGATTTCTCCGCAGATTGCGCCAAGTGCAGCACCGAGCATTGCGCCTGCAAGCGTTCCAATAAGTGGAATAGGAATGAATATTGTTCCGACGAGTGCGCCAATCACTCCGCCGATCAGCGCCCCAATCATTCCCCACTTCGACGCGCCACCAGCTTTCGCGCCCGCAGCGCCGGCAAGAAATTCCACTGCTTCAGCACCGAGTGCGATGATCACTGCAACTCCAATTGCCGACCAGGCAAACCATCCGCCTTGCGACCCCAACCACCAAGCATCGACAACTTCATTGGCAACTGCAAGGATGATCATGAACCAAATGCCCGGCAATCCAAAGATGATCGATATTCCAAATATTCCCGCGAGTAGTGCAAAGAATGTCGCGCTTGAATAGATCATCCACATGGGTGCAAGATTATCGCAACAGCGAAGGTGCTACATTTCATTATGCAACATTTCGATCGAGCTGCAATTCTTCAGATGGAACGCAACTTTCGCGTCAATCTGGTCAACAGTCTCAGTGGATATAAGCCGGCGAATCTGATCGGCACTCTTGGGAGTGATGGAGTTGAAAACCTCGCGATTTTCAGCTCGGTTGTGCATCTCGGTTCCGATCCCGCGCTTCTTGGCTTCATTCAGCGACCAATCGGCGAACAAAGTCATACATACAAAAATATTATTGCGTCTGGCTTTTTCACAATCAATCATGTCTCGGCGGCGTATGTGGAGCAGGCGCATTACACATCTGCGCGGTTTGAAAAAGATATTTCTGAATTCAAGGCGTGTGGATTCACTCCTCGATATGCAATGGGATTCACTGCGCCATTTGTGCAAGAAGCCCCAGTGCAGATCGGGATGCGCTTTGTCCAAGAGATTAGAATCGAATTGAATGACACTCGACTGATGATCGGTCAAATCGATCACGTTTTCATCAACGATGGTCTTGTCGATTCAGATGGAAGCCTTCGACTCGAGGATGCGCAGGTAGCGTGTATCAGCGGACTTGACACATATTTTCAAGCGCAGCGCATTGCACGATTTCCATATGCGAAGCCTAATCCAAAGTGAGCAGACGACTTCCAGGCGGGGGAGTGATGCAACATCGGCGAATCGTTGGATCCGCATCCCAGCGCAATTCGATGTTCTCATTAGCCGATCCAACGGTTGAATTGATTCCCCGCCACCATCCGCGCGCAATCGGTGTGACCACTCCTCGACCTTGCGAGAGTTGGTGCGTCTGTGAGAGAAACAGATAGAACCAGCGATGATCATCGAGTGGTTCTGTGGCGATGCCCTCGGCGGCAAGAGAAACGTCGATGCGGGAGTGGCATCGCATTGTGCGAACGACTCGCGCATCGTCATCGGCGCATTCTGCAATTCGCCCTAAGAACCAGTCAAAGTGAAAGTTTCCCCCCAGTACATCGTGCCGTGCAAGAGCCATAGGCAGCCAGATATTGTCGGCTCGTCGTTCCACAAGGATGACCGTACAATCTTTCTTAATGGACTGCCACACTACCGTGCGATGGATCGCTTTTTCGTTCGCCTCGATTTCGATGACTCTTGCAGGTTGTCAAAGTCCTCGTTCGACCGAGCAGTCGATCGATTTGGGAAATCATTATCTCGAATTTGGCGAATGGCAGAAAGCTGCTGACGAATTTCAGCCCGTCACAATCAATTCGCCTGGACTGTGGAAAGGTGAATATGGTTATGGCGTTGCGATGTCTCAATTGGGAGACCTTGTAACTGCGCGGCGTTGTCTCGAGACTGCAAACGATCATTCGCCGGGCAACATGGAAATCATTGAAGCGCTCGCTGAAGTGATGTATCGCCAAGGTGACACTGGTCAGCTATTCCAACTTCTGCGCGGTGCTGGTGCGTCGCTTGGTCGAACTGAGCCATATCTCATTCTGGGTTTGTACGCGATCAAGTTGAAAGATAATGACAGCGCGATTCTCGCATTTCAATCGGCGATCGAAGTCGATAGCGGCGCAGTGCGACCGCGCACAACAGAGCCGTATTATCAATTGGCGATGTTGCAATTTAGCCTTGGAAACAAGGCAGAAGCGACGCGTCGCCTGCGTCAGGCATACGGAATATCCGCAGCCGATCCCCGCGTGATTCAAGCGCTTCAAATGCAAGGTGTCCCGCTCGATGCATCGACTGCATTGCCGCCGGGTATTTAACGAGATGGAAATCCAAAAGAATGCCACGTGATTCGCGAGCGCGAGGCGCTTCAACGAATTGGTTGCGATCCGATTCTAAAGTGATGTCCACGAAGGAGTGGGCCGCGCTGCTTGCGATGTTGAGCGATCCCGCTCGTCTTCGAGTTTTGCGAGCACTTGAAGCGCACGAGTTGGCGGTTGGAGAAATTGCACGAGCGCTGCAGATGCCACAGTCAACGGCAAGTCGGCATATCAAGCCACTCTTTGATGCACAGTTTGTGACACGCCGTGTGGAAGGGACAACCAGTTTGTATCGAGCTGATTCGTCGACACTTTCGAGCGAGGTTCGCGCACTGTGGACATTGACGCGCACGCGATTGGAATCAACTCCGCAATCAAACGATGATGACGCAAGACTTGCAGCAGTCATCGCATCTCGCAGAATGGGAAGTACGGGTTTCTTCGGCAGAATTGGCGGAGAATGGGATTCGATTCGCCGCACACTTTTCGGAGAGTTCATTGGTTCCGATGCGGTCTTGGGCCTCTTAGATCCCAAGTGGGTCGTCGCGGATATTGGTTGTGGAACTGGCGAGGTTTCGCAGCGAATCGCTCCGTATGTTGGACGAGTTCTAGCAATCGATCGCGAGGTGGCGATGATCGACGCTGCGAAGCGCAGGTTGAGCGGCGTACGCAATATTGAATTTCACCAAGGTGATGTGATGAAGTTGCCGTTGAAGGATTGCGCACTCGATGCAGCAGTTGCGATGTTGCTCTTTCATCATGTCGACGATCCATCTGCGGCGGTGATCGAATTAGCTCGCACGCTCAAGGTGGGAGGACGATTGCTCGTCATCGATATGGTCGAACATGATCGCAGTGAATATCGCACAACGATGGGCCATCAGCACCTTGGATTTTCTCAGCGAGATGCAAAGGTGTGGGCACGCGCGAGTGGATTGAATCTTGATCGCTGGTCGCGCATCACTCCAGGAGTGGATGTTCGTGGCCCTGGACTTTTCAGCGCGCTGATGACGCGCCGGGCGAAGGCCTGATTGATTCGTAAAACATCGGCGATTTACGGTGTTTCGTTCCTT
>JBEELA010000023.1:0-2604 GCA_041168365.1 Planctomycetota bacterium | reverse complement strand
AATCCCCCGCTTTCCATTCCTCAACTAAACGAGAAGGTACGACGTTGACCAGAATTCTGTTGAATTGAAACCCCCCAATGCCCCTCCTCGGATTCGACATCGAAACTGCGAACATCATCACGCTTGCTCGCGGCGAAAACTTGGATGATCACGGGCCGCTTGATATCACGGTTGCTGCGACGCACATCGATGATGGCGAGGAATTGCTTTGGCTCTCTGCTGGCGCGAATGGAATTCCCCTGCCGATGATCACGCGCGATCGCGCGCGCGAATTGCTCGCGTATTTGTCACGCATGCAGCACGAGGGTCACTCGATTGTCGCGTGGAATGGATTGAGTTTCGATATGCGCTGGCTCGGTCACGCCGCGGGCGATATGCAAACAGCTGCGCGCGTCGCGATGAAGTTGTACGACCCGATGTTTCAGTTTTATAAGTTGAAGGGTTTTCCAGTTGGACTCGCAGCAGTCGGCAAGGGACTTGGCGTGAAGATGGTCAAGCTGATGGATGGCGCGCACGCGCCGCAAGCGTGGATCGATGGGAAACACCAACAAGTTTGCGAATATGTGAAGAGCGACGCGCGCATGACTGTCGAGATTGCCAGCGCAATCGCACGCGCGAAAAAAATCACGTGGGTGACCAAGCGCGGCACAACATCATCGGTGCCAATCCCCCGCTTGCGCACAGTCGAAGAATGCATCGCAGACCCAATGCCCGATCAATCATGGATGGACACCCCGCTGCCGCAAGAGAAGTTCTTTGGGTGGATGTGAGGGGGAGCGTGATTCGAGTGGAAGTCCACCAGTCCATACAACAGCCTTCATCCGCCCCACTCACCCCGCGCACAACTTGGCCCAGGATCCGTCCAGTTTCACAAGTTTCTTCGGTGCATCCCATGCAGGCGTGTTCATCGATGCCGCATGCGTATACGCTCAGCGTGCAATAGGGAGGACGCTTTGCGAGTCGCCATGCTTCGATGCGTCGCAACTGGAACTTTGGACCAAGTGTCTGCATCTGTGAATATAAGTTCCACGTCGATGGCTTCACTTGGGTATCAGCCAGGAAATTCTTGATGAGCGATCTTGTCCTACAATACCCTCTGCGGTAACTGCTTATCCATGACGAAGAATTTCGGACATCTGAACGCGCTCGACCTACTCTCCGACGAAGAGAAACGGCGCATTCAGAAGCATTTGGAGGAAGCCGAAAAGACTTGGAAATTTAGTCCAGTCGGATGTGCTGGAAACTGCAGAACCACTATCGAGCTCTTGTTCACGGCCACGGCTCTATGGCTCAAGGTTCCGCCCAGCCCCGATAGCAAGACATACACGATTACACAAATCATTCGCCACTACGAATCTGCTCGTCAGCTGAGTGCCACTGCGGGGTGGAAACGGATTAAGGACCAATGGGGCACTTTGAGCAACGTCTTGCACGGTACGCCGTCGACTGCGAACGCTGCCGTGGGCAACCTCAAGGATTTTCATACGGCAACAGTCCTACTCCTCAATGAACTTCTTCCGCATTGCCAAGTTCAACCTTGGTGTGACCCAGAGGACATCACAGACACGCACGCCGCCATTACTGAGGCTCACAAACGCGCGATAGCGGAACTACAGTCACTTTCTGAATCAGCGCTCGCCCGTGAAGGCGAAGCGACAGAGGCGAATCGCGCCAAGCAGGTGCTCGTCGATGACGCGAAGGAAGCTGAAGCAACTGCGAATGCTGTGGTAGCCGACTTACGGGAGAAGTTGAGCATCGCGACGAAGCGCCCGAATAATTCGGAGACTCTGCGCTATAAGGAAATGCTGAAAGATTCGGAGATGAATGCCACGAAGATTGCGCTCCGTCGCACTCAGGCTGAAGAAGAGCGGGATCTGGCTCGCAAGGCAGCGGAGACGGCAAACATTCAACTCGGAGTATTCGGAGCCGAAATCGCTCGACTTCAAACCGATGCGCAGTCGACCGCGTCCTCACTTGCAGAAACGCGGACAGAAATCGCCCGAATCCGTCGTTACCCAGAGGAATATCCAGATTTCGATGGGGCTGCATCTTTTTTTGAAGAGTCGCTTCTGTCACCCAGAGAACCGATGTCTCCATTCATCGGTGTACGTTTGGTATCAAAGCTGACCCTAGACCGTTTCGCCGCCAGATTTCAGGCCGTACTCGATGGTGCAGCCTGCACGATCCGCATCGTTCGAAATGATGCGGATTCTGACGCTTGGAAGGACTGTCAGGATGCCTGGGTTATTGAGGCACAGAATGCGGCAAAACTGACTGGAGCCCCTGGAGGAGTCGGACTCGTGTCCGTACTGCGAACAGCAAGCAAGTTGCAACCTGGGTTCATTGTGCTCAATCGCACACATGGGATTCCTCTTGCACTTGCTGCGGGGCCAGATCTGCACCGCTCGCTCCCTGAAGTCACATCTATTCTTGACTCATTTCTACGGGCGCTCCAAGAGCGACAAAACGTACAGCTGTTCGCATTGCTACCAGACGCCGACGCTGTTGCAATACGGGGTTGTGCAGTCACCTTGCTTGAACCCACGGCGGTCCACTCAGGCGATCTTGGTCCACCAGAGTTCCAAAACGTGCAACCGAGCGCAA
>JBEELA010000022.1:0-2582 GCA_041168365.1 Planctomycetota bacterium | reverse complement strand
TCGCCTCGGTGACGACCGATCTGATCACAGACTCTGCGACATTTCTTCCAACCATCCGAATTCGTTCGATCGAGATCCGCATTCCTAGCGACCAAACCTCACAGGAAACCGAAACGGCAATGACCTTTCCTGCAAAGGATGATTCCGCGATGCCTGATACTCTGCCGAAACAATGACAATTGCTGATTTATCATCCCCCCAAGAATTCAGCCAGCCTCGCACAGTCAGTCGACTCGCGATCGCCTCTTTGGTTCTTTCGCTCATCTTCTGTTGTCCGTTGACAACAATCGCAGGAATCGTGACTGGCGCAATTGCAGTTGTCTTCACCACAACCAATCGCTCATTGTCTGGTCGCTGGATTGCGATCTTGGCAATCATCATCAGTATTGCAGCAACCGCAATGCAGATTGGCGTGGCTTATCAGGGATACAACACCGTCTTGATACCAATCTTGACTGGACCGCAGTCGGCACTGAAAGATGGTGAAGGTGGCGATCTCTCCGCATTCCAGTCGCACTTCGCGCTGACGGTAGCCGAGGGAAATACGCAAGAGGATGCCAAATCTTTTCTCAATGATGTGAAGCAGCGATACGGAGCATTTACTGGCGCATCACTTGATCAAGGTTCGGCTCCAAATAAGATGCCGTCGGCCACGCAAGCCTTTACAGGGGATTATCAATTGGACTTTGCCAATGGCAAAGTGCGCGCAACTTGTGAGATCGAAATTGCTGATACATCGGGTTCACTCTCCATGAAATTGAAGAGCCTGCTGATTCACGATGCCAAACTTGGCGACATTTCTTTTCCAAATTCTGAAACGCCTTTGACGAATCCAAAGCCATAAGAGGATTTTTTAATGCCCACTGATGAAATTCGAATCTCCGTTCGCGACCTTGTTAAAAAGTTTGGCAGTCAAACCGTTCTCACTGGCGTGAATTTGGACATCGCAGCTGGAGAAACCGTTGTCATTATGGGTGGTTCTGGATGTGGAAAGACCACATTACTGCGCCTTTTGATCGGGTCGCATCAGCCGACAAGCGGAACGATTTCTCTTCTTGGCCAAGACATCGCATCGCTCGATGGTGATGGATTCGATGCGCTGAAGAAACAATTCGGAATTCTCTTTCAGTCCGGCGCGCTCTTTCAATCAATGTCCGTTGGAGACAATGTCGCGCTGCCTTTGCAGGAGAACACTGATCTGGCTCCAGAAACCATCGAGATGATTGTCAAGATGAAACTGGAACTTGTCGGATTGCGTCAACATGCCAACAAACTTCCTTCGCAGATTTCTGGCGGAATGATGAAGCGTGCTGGACTTGCTCGTGCAATGGCGATGGATCCGAAAATTCTTTTCTATGACGAACCGAGTGCTGGACTCGATCCCGTCACAAGCGCTGAGATCGATCAACTCATTCTGGAATTGACCCGCAACTTCGGCGTGACAAGCGTTGTAGTGACCCACGAAATGGATTCTGCATTCACGATCGCAGATCGTATGGTCATGCTTGATGGAGGCCGTGTACTGATGATCGACAAACGCGAAGAGTTTGACCGCATTCGAAAGTTGCCGGAGAGCGAAGCGAAAAATTTGTCTGAAGACCAACAGATTGTGTATCAATTCTTGCGTGGTGCAGCCGATGGCCCGATCACTCGGCGCAGAAGCGCAGATGATTATCGAGAGGATCTGCTTGGCATCGACGCGCAGGGAAACGATATTGTCGGTGGATCACACTCCGCTCGACGTTGACAATTCCTGATGTTCCCCATTTTTCAATATCACCCCAACGAATGGTTCGCAGGCCGCCGCGTGACCGTGATGGGGCTTGGTCAATTTGGCGGAGGACTTGGCGTAGTGCAATGGTTGCATTCGCTCGGCGCGCGAGTGCTGATTGCTGATCTTTCGAGTGAAGAAAAACTGAACAGTTCCCTTGCTCCGATTGCGGCAGCGATTGCAGATGGAAGTATCTCGCTTCGACTTGGTGCACATCAACTTGTCGATTTCCAACAAACAGATCTCGTCGTTGCCAATGCTGCTGTTCCTCGCCCGTGGGAAAATAAATTTCTCAACGCTGCGCGGGAGGCTGGCGTTCCTGTGACGGCAGAAATTTGTTTGTCTGTGCAGCGACTGGGTACAAATCGAGTGGTTGCGATCACAGGTAGCGCAGGCAAATCAACAACGACTGCGATGACGGTTTGTGCGCTCAGAGCATCGGGCCGCGATGTCCGGTTCGGTGGAAACATCGGAGGGTCGCTCTTGAATCCTTCGGGAACGCCCACAATTTCAGAGCGCGGATGGACCGTGCTGGAACTTTCAAGCGCGCAACTATGGTGGCTTTCTAAATCGAGTGGATCTGCTGGATGGTCGCCGAAGATTGGCGTCCTGACCAATATTGCGCCGAATCATGTTGACTGGCATGGGAGCGTTGCGCATTACATCGAATCGAAAGCGCAGATTCGCCGAGAACAATCAAGTGACGATATTTTCATTTCTTCATTCGGTGTCGAAGGCAAAGCAGACGCTATTCGATGCGCATCAGAATCTTCCGCTGGCACGTGGTGGAATGATGGTTGGGATGCCGAGG
>JBEELA010000021.1:0-3879 GCA_041168365.1 Planctomycetota bacterium | reverse complement strand
GTGCAGCAATCTGGTCTGATTTGCGCGCAGGAACGATTCTGACAATCACAGAATCGTCGACAGTTCTTGGGGGACTTGATACGGACACATCATTCAATCCGTGCAATGGCGACTGGTGGATCAATGTCAATTGCTTTGACGCAGCTCTCGTCACGTGCAACGCAAACGTGATTGATCTGACGAATCCAACTTACAACGATCCAATGGATGTTGGGAACGACAACTGGGCGTCGCGAATCATCAATGCGAAAGGACAGATCGTCATCGATCTCGTAGGCGAAGGCCAGCCATCATGGGGAGCAACTGGCGTAAATAGTCGTGAAGCCGTGAGACTTGAGGAGAGTCCATCACAGGCAATCACGCCATATTCACGGTTCGACGACGCTGACAATTCTTCTTTTGGTCAACCGAATGGCTGGAGCGACACGCTCACTCTGTGCAAGACATATCAGGACTTTTCTGCTTTGCGCTCGCCCGTGCTTGCGGAACTTTGCCAAACATGCAAGCCGCTCATGCTGAATGAATATAACGCAGTCTCTGCGAGTGGATTCTTAGGCGGCGGAACGCAAGCAGCCGACGCTGCTGGTGGTCAGGCGAGTGATTTGCAGTTTGGTCGATCACTCGGCAACGGAGGCAACTGGTGTGAATTTGTAATCATTGCGGAGAACTTGGATATGCGCAATTGGATCTTGCGCTGGCAGGACAAGACAGATTCTGGAACAATCAGACTGTCGAACAATACATTCTGGTCGAATCTTCGAAGTGGCATGATCTTGACCTTCACAGAAAGCACTGCTGTGCAGGGTGGACTCGACACAGACTTGTCATACAACCCAACTGGTGGAGATGTATCGGTCAATGTCAACACTTTTGATACGACGCTTGTTACGCAGACGACCAGCACGAAGCCGCTCCATGTTTCGGGAGAATTTTCCGTGTCGAACGATCGCTGGGCGATTGAAGTTCGTGACCAATCATTCGCGTCAATCATCGAACTTCAGGGTGAAGGTTCCCCGAATTATTTTGCTGGTGGGGTTGGCGTGGGCGATGTTTGCAGACTGCGAGCGAATCCATCGGGTCGCATCGATGCCGCAAGTTTTTATGATGATTCCAGCACTTCTAGCACCTTTGGATATGCGAACACTTGGACTTCCTGCCCAGGTTCGACGACTGTCACGCAATCATTCGTTGCGCTTCCGGAGGTTGGATGTGTTTGGGTGATCGCCAATCCAGCGGACATCAATGGCGACGGATTTGTCGATGGTACAGACATGACGTCGTTGCTCTCCGCGTGGGGTAGCAAAGGACCAATCGGCGATATCAACCAGGATGGTGCTGTCAATGGAGTCGATCTCACTTCGCTGCTTTCGGGATGGTCGCCTTGATGCAGATCGAGCATCAATTTTCAACCCCGCGCGCACGAGCATTTACGCTCATTGAGATTCTCGTCGTCATTGGTATAATTGCAACCTTGGTTGGCATACTCATGCCTGGAATCGGTATGGTCCGCAAGAGCGCTGCCGCAACGAAGAGTCAATCAAATTTGAAACAGTGGGGAATGGGGACAATCATGTGGTCCACAGTCAATAAGGATCGGTTGCCATGGGAAGGATTGAAAGATGCGAATGACATGCCTTTGAATCTTGCTCAAAAGGCATATTGGGCGAATGCGATTCCGCCAATGGTTGACCAACTTCCATACTCAAAAATTTCTGATGATGCGTACAGCGCACAAACAAATGTGCCATTTGCAGGTAACAGCAATTCGATTTTTATCGATCCTGCTGCAACGACTGCGGAATTTGCACCATGGGGCAGCGGTCAACCAGGTTCAGGAGGAATTCAGCGTCAGTTTTATTTCAACTATGTTCCAAACAGTCAATTAAACAACACACTGCTCGCATCTTCTGGTCAAGGGCAATATTCGCCGAAACTCGCTATGAAAATTGCGTCAATTTCGCGAGCAGACTCGACGATCTTGATGTTGGAAATGCGATCAAACCCAAGCGAATTGTCTGCGAGCGATGTTCACTTTGGACGAGATCTGAAGCGCCACCGTGCGGACTGGAAGCGTTTTGCTTCACGACATTTCGAGGGAGGCCACATGCTCTTCGCGGATGGACATGTTGGTTGGATGTTGAATTCAGAGGCAACGCGAAATGTCCAGGGAAGTCGCGATCCAAGTTTCGCAGGCGGCGATTGGAACACGAACAAACTTGTTTGGGATCCGATTGGTCCAGCAACGGACGAATGATCATGAACTTTTTCTTAATGTCTTTGAATATCTTCACGTAATCTTCACAAATTCTTCAATTACATTCACAAGATTTCTGCTTAAAATTATTTATCAATTCACGCGTTGTGGATTGATCTGTTCAGAATGTAGGGAGGCGTAAAAAGGAGTTGGAGCTCCTGTTATGTCATTTCATTCATCCCTTCCATTCGCGGCAATTACTGCCACTCTTCTTTCTTCTTCATCCTTCGGTGCTTTGATCGCTGGCGATGTTGCAATCGTTGGCTTTCAAGCTTCTGGCGTGACAACGGACTCTGTGTCATTCGTCACATTCGTCGATCTTGCACCAGGCACAGTCCTGTACTTCACCGACAATGGTTGGACAGGTACCGCATTTCGAGGCGTTTCAGCAACTGATGGCGATGGAAACGAAAACCTCATGCGCTTCACAGTTGTCAACACAATCGTTGCGGGAACGATCATTGGATCAAAAACATCATCCGCTGATTATGCTTGGACACTCAGCGGTTTGGTTGGAGCTTCACCTATAACAGGTTCGTATCAACAGCTTTCCCTTTCTTCGACTGGTGAGCAAGTCACGATTCTCGAGAGCACAAATCTAGCAAATCCGATTTTCAGTGACTTCACTGCGCTGTACAACTTCGACAATACGAGTGCATATGAAGCTGCGACAAGTTCCGCAACTGGAAGTTTGCCGACTGGATTGGTTCAAGGAACTAGCGCAGTCCTTTTGACCAGTGCTTTGAATTCCGCAACGTTCAATCTCAACACGTTGACTTCAGGAACACAAGCAGAGTGGCTCGCAGCGATCGGTAATGCATCAAATTGGACCACTGGAACTGGAACTGCTGATGCAGGTTCTGGTTTTATCAATGTGGTTCCAGCACCTGGCGCTCTCGCTCTTTTGGCATGCGCAGGTATGGCTGGATCTCGCCGTCGACGCAGCGCACGCTGAACATTTAAAACAAGTCCCGTGTCGCCGCACGCTTCCTGCGGGATACGCCAGACCAACACGCTGATCGCTTCAAGCGATCGGCGTTTTTTTTCACTGTCGACTCCATTTCGAGGGGCGTTACACTCTCGCCACGCAATACAATTCCCAACTATGTCACACGCACCATCAAAAATCGCTACTCGCACTGAAACCGACGCTATGGGAGCGATTGAGGTTCCCGCCAATCGATATTGGGGAGCGCAGACCGAGCGTTCGATTCATCATTTCCCGTTTGGTGATCGAATGCCACTGCCGATTGTGCATGCCTTTGGATTGCTCAAGGCTGCATGCGCCGAGGCAAATTGCGAAATGGGCGGACTCTCGAAAGATCTTCGCGACTTGATTGTGTCTGTTGCCAAAGAAGTTTCCTCTGGCAAACTTGATGAAGAATTCCCGCTGAAAGTATGGCAAACGGGCTCGGGAACACAGTCAAACATGAACGTGAACGAGGTGATTTCCAATCGCGCAATCGAATTGGCTGGCGGAGTGCAAGGTTCGAAGAAGCCTGTTCATCCAAACGATCATGTCAATCTTTCGCAATCAAGCAACGATACTTTTCCAACAGCGATGCATGTTGCTGCCGCAATCGAAATCGAGCGGACGCTCCTTCCTGCCGTGAAAAAATTGCGCG
>JBEELA010000020.1:0-7366 GCA_041168365.1 Planctomycetota bacterium | reverse complement strand
ACTGATCCAAGCTCAATCACCGTCCCAGAGTTGAAAGCAGCTCTTCGCGCCGGCATTATCAGTTTGCGAGCTTTCGGAGTTCTCTGCGGATCTGCCCTCAAATATGTGGGTGTTCAGACTGTTCTCGATGCAGTCATCGACTATCTGCCCTGCCCAACCGAACGACCAGACGTTGAAGGAACCGACATTCGCGATCCAAACATTAAGTTGACGAGACCGCATTCTGAAAACGCTCCGTTTTCTGCGCTCGTTTTCAAAGTCGTCTCTGACGTTGCTGGAACGCTCACCTATTTGCGTGTGTATTCAGGCAAGTTGGTCAAGGGTTCACGCGTTCTCAATCCAGGCAACGATCGCAAAGAAAATGTTTCTCGTTTGTACGAAATGCATTCCCAGCATCGCAATGCGCTCGATGAAACTGGCCCAGGCCAAATCGTCGCCGTTGTTGGCTTGAAGGATTCGTTCACAGGCGACACGCTCTGCGATCTCGATCATCCGATCGTGCTCGAACGCATGGTCTTTCCAGAACCGGTCATCTCGATGTCGATCGAGCCAAACACTGCGGACGACAAGAAGAAACTTGGTGAAGCTCTCACGACGATTCGTCGCGAAGATCCTTCCTTCCGTTCGAATTACAACGAAGAAACTGGCGAAACGATCATCTCAGGAATGGGCGAATTGCATCTTGAAATCATCAAGAACAAACTTGTCCGTGATATGAAGATCGGCGTCAGCGTCGGCAAGCCACGCGTTGCATATCGTGAAACAATCACCGGAGTTGCAGAACGCGTCCGCGGTCTTTTCAAGAAGCAATCTGGTGGACGCGGTCAATTCGGAGACGCAGTTGTCAACGTGCGACCGATGACCAAGGAAGAAGCTGAAGCAGAAGATTTGGTGATGAAGAATGGCGTTGTCTTCGAAGACAAGATCGCCGGTGGAGTTGTCCCACGCGAATTCATCCCAAGTATCGAATACGGTGCTCGCCAAGCCGCTGCAAGCGGAATTCTCGGCGGATATCCAGTCATTAACGTCAAGTTGGAACTCGTTTACGGTTCATACCATGACGTCGATTCGAGCCAAATCGCCTTCGAACAAGCGGGTGCGCTTGCTTTCCGCGAAGCCTGCACAAAAGCAGGACTCGCGTTGCTCGAACCGATCATGAAGTTGGTCGTCACAACCCCAGACGAATTCTTCGGAAGCGTCTCGGGCGACATCGCCAGCCGACGCGGTCAAATCACCGATAGCGAAGTTCGCGGAATCCTGCGACTCGTGACGGCTGAAGTGCCGCTCTCGGAACTCTTCGGTTACACCACCAGCCTTCGTTCGATGAGCCAAGGTCGCGCTTCGAGTTCTATGGAGCCGCTGACATATCGCATCATGCCTGATCGATTGAAGGACGAAGTTCTCGCCAACCAGTGAGTTCAACACTTTCCGAGTCCGCATGAGAGAACCAGCTGATGCGGACTGGTTGGAGAGTGCCGCAAAGCTTGCGCTGCGCGGTCATGGTGGAGCAGAACCAAACCCGATGGTTGGTTGCGTCATTGTTCAAAGCGATGATTCGATTGTTGGTTGGGGATATCACGCGCGCTGTGGAGAATTGCACGCCGAAGCTGTTGCTCTGAAAAGAGCTGGCATTCGCGCCAAAGGTGCGACGGCATTCGTCACGCTCGAACCCTGCGCGCATCAAGGAAAAACACCTCCCTGTTGCGATGCGCTGATCAAGAGCGGTGTCGCACGAGTGGTTTATGCAGTTGCTGATCCAAATCCACTTGCTGCAGGCGGTGCAGATCGAATGCGCGCGGCAGGAATTTCCGTCGAGCAGATTAATAGCGATGCTTGTGCGCGAGTCAGCGCTCCATTCTTGACTCGCATTCGCTCGAAAAGACCTTGGATCATCGCAAAATGGGCGCAAACCATCGATGGGCGCACTGCGACTCGCGCCGGCGACAGTCGTTGGATCAGTTCGGCACAGAGTCGCGCGATGGTTCACCGCGAACGCGGCCGTGTCGATGCGGTGATGGTCGGCATCGGTACTGTCTTCGCCGACAATCCGCATCTTCTTCCGCGCACGAGTCGATCTCGGCGCATACCGCGCAGGATTATTGTCGATCCTCGACTGGTCACTCCATCAGATGCACAAGTTGTGCGAACAGTTTCGCAAGGACCAGTTGCGATTGCCGCGCTTTCCAGTTCGATTCACGAAATGAGCGAAGAACGACGTGAGGACTTCGCGACTGCAGGCGTAACGTTTATTGAATTGAGCGGGTCTGCGATGGAGAATGCGCACCGTTCGTTTCGAGGATTGCCGAAAAGTTCCATGACAAGGCTGATGCAGAATCTGCACACCGATGGAGTCTCGAATGTATTGGTCGAAGGTGGTGCTGGATTGCTTGGCGCACTCTTTGACGAAGATCTTGTTGATGACGCCTGGTGTTTCACTGCCCCGCTTGCAATTGCAGATGGTGCCGGCGCGCCGATTGCGACAGGCGAAGGACGAACATTGATGATTGACGCACTTCGTTACGAATTGCTCGACCTTCGCAGACGCGCTGATGACAGCATGGCTCTGTGGCGAAGAAAAACTTTGTAAAAACCCCTGATCGATTTTTCCCCTCGGTTGCGGGCAAAAATCGACCATTTGAGGCCGATTTTCGCCCGCAAGACCACGCTTTTGGAAGAACTTCCGCTTTTAGGAAATAATCCCCTGAACATTTGATGCCGAATGATCAGCTCGACATTTTTGCAGGACAGCGAGATCGAGAATGACTTTCTCCCAGAGATCATCTGGCAGTTTTAAAAGATTTGCAGATTCAGTTGCAAATCCAATTGTCTCGATTGCGTGAACAAAATCCTGACACAATTTGGCATCATCCTTTGCCGTCGAGTTGTGAGAAGAGGAAGTCCCCTTTGCAAGGATCGTCAGCAGACGGCCCTTCACAGACCGAATCGAACTTCCGTTGCTCTTCAATTCCTTCAGCAAGAACCGACGAATCAATTGAATCAATTGACCGGAACCGTTGCTCTTGAACAAAAGATCCCCCGCTTTAATCGCCAACTGCAATTGTGCGATCAATGTGCTCCATGAACCTTGGAGATGCGAGTCTTGGCTGTCAGAATCACTCTTCAAAAAATCGGACAGGCGTTGTCCGGTTCCTCGTTTGCGGTGTGGAAACTCCTTTTGACAGGTGCGTTCGTAGTGAAGCGAAGACATGCTGTGAAGTAGGGCATGACGCATGGAGAAAACTTCTTCATTGGGCTGAATAATCTCCATTGACTCGCCGTGGATCTTTCCAGACTCATCGATTGCGACAAAGCTGGTCAAGCGCGTTTGCAACTGGTACAAAACTCCGAGCGATTCAATATGGGCGTCGAATTCCTCTGATTTTTCTGGCAATTCCGCACATCGATCCTCCAGACGCATGATCTCTTCCCTCGCCCAAAGAGCGCCCAAAGGCATCGATGTTGGAAGAACTGCACATTCGCCAAGCCAACCACCACTTTCACTTGACACACGCACACTTGCAAGAGATCCCTTGATGATGAACGACGAAGATCGGCCCATAAAGAGATCCACCTTGCGATTGAGCTTTGAGCCATCGACCGAAAGTCCGCGCGCAATTGGTCCTGACATCGCAGCGTCGAAGTTCTCGATCTCTTTCTGCGAATCATTCGATGAATCAACAGCGAGATATGTTCCTCCACAAATCCGCGCCAGCCGAGAAAGAAAAGCCATCGATGGTGCACAACCAATACCAATGACATACAGCCGTGTCGATGCATTCATTGTGTGTGCCAAGTTGAAAATCATCTCATCATTTCCGATTGCACCATCGGTGATCAGCAATACCGTGCGGATCGAACCCTCTGCGAGGCTCTGGGCAGTTGTTGGTTTGCTCTTCAAAATTTCTGCTAGAGGCGCATGAAGTTCTGTTCCCCCATTTGCATGAAGCTGATCGATCCACTCGTAAGCCGCTTTTATATTGACTGGATTCGCGGACTTTGGATTCTCGGCAAACTTGAAGTGTTCATTTGCAAATGCGATCAATTCGAATGTGTCGTTTAGCGCGAGCAACATGAGCGAATTTTTCAGCGCCGACTTTGCAATTTGAAAGTTTTCCCCTTGCATCGATCCAGAACAATCCAACAAATACACGGCTTCTCGAGGCAATTCTTGCTTGCGCTCCCGCGTCGCCGGAGGGTCAACAACAACCATCACATGTTCGCCATTTCCATAAGCACGAACGGTTGTGTCTGTCGCTCGCGACCAGAACCGAACAACGATGTCTCGGTCGCATGATGTATCGAAATCAAGTGGGGCAAGAGTGATGACCGTGACGCCTGGAATTTGGCGATCGCAATCGAGCGCAACACTTCCTTGCGCTTCGGTGATATGGCCATCCACTCGCAACTCGAAATACAACGGTGTTGTTCCCCCAAGACGAACATGCGGAGTGATACGCGATGCGTCTGGTGCCTGATCTGTATCTGGCGACGATCCTGTGCCGATATATCCCTCTGGAAAGCCAGGAACATATTTCGTTGCAATTGTTGTTGGAACACGGACTTCGAATCTGCCTGCATCCACACGCAGTCTCTCGATGAGAGTGATCTTCACAATGATGTCACTTCCTGCAGCGATGTTGGCAAGTTGAAGCGTCTGAATGTCATCGCGTTCTTGTTCAATCAAAGCAGCAGTTTGACCCTGAGACTTTGCCGATTCGAATGCTGCCCGAGCATCGGCAGTCTTTCGACAATCTCCACGCACCCATTTTTCGCCAGCGCGAATTTCAAATGCAGTCAGCGCACCATCAGCGGGGATTGGCATTGTGTGCACAACATCTATCGTGAAATCATGGTGATTTCGATAGTGTTGCTCGAGAGTTGTGACCGAACAATCGCCGGTGACTTGCACGCGAACAACGAGTCGCTGAAGCGGAAATTGTTCTTGCGCGCAAGATTTGTCACCACGCTTTGACTTCCCAGACTGGTGCTTGATCCCAAGCAATTCTCCCAGCGATTGCGGTTGGCTTTGATTCCCAAATGATTCGAGTGATGCTTCAATTCTATTCATGAGTTCAGTCTCCCTTTGTATGTGGTGTTGTGCGTGATGAGTTGATGAATGATTGTGTTTCAGCGGCGAGATGCCGAACAAGTTTCGATGCGTTTTCATGCAATTGTGGATCGATCATGATTGTGATTCCAGGACAGAGTGAAAAGCACTGAAGCTCTTCAATCCCCCGTACTGATTTTTCCTGCACTGGCTCGGAATGCTCTGCTATGAAGTTGAATACAGGTTGAGGCTTCATTTTTTCAAGCGCCTCGATCAATTGATCGTTGTTCTGTTGCGGGATCGTCGACTGAACTTGTGCGAGGCTGTACCCCTCGGATTGCAAGCGCTTGGCAACCAACAGTCGCAGCAAATGCTCGAACGCATACACCGCGCAGCGACCCTCGTACTTTGGCTTGGTGATAATCCCAATCGATTGATAAAAGCGAATCGTGCGCGCATCGACACGCTCGTTGGTTCGCCCGTCGTCCATTGCCAGCGGCATCCTTGCCAAGAGGTGATTGGTTTCGGCAGCAAGCTCGACAAGAGAAAACTCCTTCAGGATGCTTCGAGAAAGTAAATCGATGATTGAGGGCTTGTTGGTCATGAAGCAGAGTATATCAGTAACAGTAATCAATGTCAACATCAATTGTAAAAATGGCATAAATATGATTTTTTCTCCAAAAACGGCGTTTTTTACTGTCGGCGTCGCACACACGACGCCTCTATATAAAGGCGCGAGTGCCAACGAACAGCACATCAGAGCGGCAAATAGAGGCTTTAAAGCAGTGGATTGAAGTCGATGCGCACTCGGGGCGCCGAACCACTAATACCGCCCGGCAATCGCTTTCAACTCAGCCTTCACGAGATCTTGCAACGACTTCGGCTGCTTCACACGTGCGCCGTGTCCAAGCCAGAGCACAAAGTAGAGAATCTCTTTCAGGCCGCGAACTCGGAAAGAGAATTCGTGCACGCCATCGGGACGAACGGAAATCTCTTGCGTCGGATGCCACAGCGTGTCTTTGATATTCACTGCGAATGCCGCATCCACTTCAATGACAACTGTTGATTTCGCTTCCCCGCCCTCGCGAATGATCTCCCACGCATCTTCGAGATACTCGTCCAGAGAAAACCAATCTGGCATGGTGAAGTTGGTCTTCCCATCAATGACTGACAGAATTCTCGAAAGGCGAATCGTGCGAAGCGCAGAATATTTGTCGGACACAGCCTCTTTCGTCGAACTCGGCTTTGCAACAGGTTTCAAGACTGCGTAAAAAGAACGACGGGCATAAAACATTGCAAGGGGCTCAACATGCCAGAGATCCTTCGTCGCTTTGCGCTTGGGAGTCGCAGACTCCCCCGCCATGCTCGCATCCGCAAGACTCTTCGCACTTCGATAATCAATCAACAATGTCTTTCCATCTGCCATCGCATTCACGAAGAGTTCATAATTCGTGATATCGCTTGGATTCTTGGACTGCGTGAAGCGAAGACGGATGCGGTCCTTCAAACATTGATACTTCTTCCGCGTCGCGTCATCGATGTGCTTTTCAACCGTCCGACCAAACGTGAACGCAGCGCGCATCTGTGGCGCAAGTGATCGCTCCGTTGCATCTCGCAAAATAAAGAGCGCTGGCAAGACCTGATTTTCGATCAAATCGAGGCTGAGTCGACTGCCACCAGTCGATGAGTAGACGCGATTGTCACCTGTTCCAATGCCAGTCGCATCAATATGAAAACCTGAACGAACACGCTTGATAAGCAGGAAAGCTTGCGCATCGCTGACCTTGAACTTCTTCTTGATATCAGAAAACTTTGCGCCCCCAGATTCCATCATGCGCTTGAGTTCGAACATGCGTTCGAGCATTTCGTCTGCGGTGGCGTGCTTGAGCGGCATGACAAGTTCCGCGGTGCCGCGCGCCTTGGTCAATTTTTTTACAGTCTTTGCAGTCTTTGCAGCCTTCGTCGTCGCTGCCTTCTTTGACGTGTTCGCCTTTTTCGCCATTACCGGAAGTCCTTCCTTCGTTCGTTCATTCGGTCACTGCCCCGTTGGCAATTTCACCCCGCACTCCGACAAATTCAAGAGCCATGTCGTGACACAATCATGTCATGCGAAACAACTCATCCAAATCCTCAGCAAAGTCAGGCAAGCCCACAAAGGCACTCGTACCCCAAATCAGCTGCATTCGTCACTTTTGCGATTCTGACGGATCGATTCTACATCTGGACTCGTTGGTCGAGTCGATGATTCTTGGAAAAATTCCTCGCAAGCACATCTTACTTGATGGACCTAAGGGTTCTGGCAAGCGAATGCTTGCACGC
>JBEELA010000019.1:0-2816 GCA_041168365.1 Planctomycetota bacterium | reverse complement strand
ATTCTGCTCCAAACGAGCGAAGTTTCTGTGATTCGGTCGTCTGCAGCAGGATGTCTTGGTCAGCCTTACTACGCTGCGCCTGCAGCTTTGACACATCATCGATGAGCGCAGTGACATCCGTGGCCACTCGGCCAGCAAGTTGCGTTTGCAGTGCGTTATGCGTCGCAGTCGTCTGCGTCAGCCTTCGGTCAATCAATGTGAGTTCTTGATCAATCTGTTCAATGATGCCCTTGCTGCGCGATGCCGCTTCGAGGTCTTCTTTGCTTGTGAAGCCGGACGCCGCCATTGCTTGCGCATATGTCGCATCCGCAGCCGCGGCTTCGTTTGTAAGGCGCGCGATATCGCTTCGCAACTGCTCAAGCGCCGTATGCGCTGCATTGGAAGATTTCGATGCAGAATCAAAGTTGCGACATTCCAGTACGGATGCATCATCGAGCGCTTGCAACTTTGTGAAGAGTGTCTCTTGTTCAATTTTAAGTAGAGCGTCGTCCGTAATCGTTGAAGCATTCGTGAACGCAACGCGCTTTTCGTCGCATTCAGTTGCAGCTCTATCCCGTTCCGTGGCAGCCGTTGCAAGTTGATCTTGCAGTTCTTGGATCATCCCGCGTTGTTCATCGAGCTCGGCCTGCACTTGGTCAACGATTTCTTTTTCGACAGCGTCACTGGATGGCTGAGCTGGAGCCGGATGATCGAGGCTTCCACAGACTGCGCACGGAAGTTGCAGCTGAAGGTCTCGAGCCAACCGTGCGGCAATTCCCTGTGCAAATTTTTGGCTTGCTTCACGAAGTTTCGCATCCAATGTGACGATTTTCGCTTCGCCTGCTTTGAATCTCGCAGCGCACTTCTCATACGCCTCAAGCGCCACGGTCGCTTTGATCTCTGCCCCAGAGAGTTGTCCAGTTGCAGCAGAACGCGCTGCTTTTTTCCTCTCGATCTCTTCTAACTCTGCATTGATAGCGCCCCTTCTTTCACGCATTTGCGCGCCTTGTAAGTGTGCCGCGAGGGCAATAGTTCGCAAGGCATCGCAGGTAGCCAAATGCGTTCGCGCGCTCTGTTCCGCGCTCGCAACTGCAGGGTGTTCCGCATTTTTCGCAGACAATTGTTGTGCAAGTTGATTCGAGGCCGTGAGTTTCTCGATGGGATTCTGCGCGTTTCGAGCATTGGTCAACTCAGTGCGCTTGGGATTCGCCTCGACCGAGCACCGCTGCGCTTGCTCAAGTTCGGTCGCAGCTGTTTGCGCACTCTTCGCAATTGCGTTGACTTCGTTCGCCTCGCCAAGTGCCTGATTCTTTGTTGCGAGCGTCGCGTCCACCGTACGACGCGAGGTCTGCGCAAGAGCGAGTGCATCTTCTGATTCTTTCGCGCGCGCATCGACGATTTGATTCACGCTACTGCGGTCGATATCTGCGGCCCATGGTTGATTTTGAACTGCAGCTTCAAGTTTATTTTTGTTTGTATCGCAAAGGTTCTTTGCCGCTTTAAACTTTTCAGCAATGAAAAATTCGAATCGTTCGTACACCTCAGTTCCGAAGATCCGTTTCAGCATGTCTTCTCGTGTGTCATAGTCCGCAATAAGTACATCGCGAAAACGACCTTGCGGCAATATGATCACTCGGCGAAAATGGTCGACTGTCAACCCAGTGATCTCTTGGACCTTTTCATTCACATCAGATATTCGCCGTGTTTCGACAGCGTCCCATTTCGATGGATCGTCTTGAGAGTGCTTCCAAATTGAGGCATTCGCACTCTGCGGTGTTTCGCCTCCACCTCGCTTGGCGGAACGGATATATGCAGGATTACGCGTAATTCTGTAAGTCGAGTCACCCGCGCTAAATTCCAGTTCGACTTCGGTTTTGTCTGTGGGCTGGCAACGAGAGCAGCGAAGTTCGTCGCCAGATCGACCGTCGACATTTCCCTCAGCTTGGCCTTCACTTGTCGTTTCGCCATAGAGCGCGAAACAGATGGCATCGAGAATCGCAGTTTTGCCAGAACCAGTTGGCCCAGAAATCATGAAGAGTCCGTTCGCACCAAGTGCAGCAAAGTCGATGGTCTGTGCTGTCCGAAATGGTCCAAAGCCTTGCACGATAAGTTTTTTCAACTTCATTGTGCAGCGTCCCTTCCATCAGCGAGAGCCATGCATTCTCCAGCGAGTGCGATGACGGCAACTTTGTCTATATCGCTAAGGTGAGCTCCACGGTCATTGAGAAAATCATGAAACAGTTCGATTGGCTTTCCGTCACGGACGCGAGCTTCGCTGACTGATCCAGCGCCGGCTCGAGAGGTCGAGGTCACATATGCCATCTCAACTAAGTTGGGGTATAGCCTTCTCAACTTCGAATGCGCATCGTGGATCAGAGTCACATCTGTCAGTTCGACACGAACGAGAGCGGCTTCGCGCGTCTCTGGCGTTTCGAGGTTCGCCGACGCTTCGATATGTGCAAACTCGCCTCGAATTGTTCGCATCCCGATCGCTTGTGGCAGGTCGATGTGTTCCGTCGTTACATGGCTTTCCGCGTCGATGGTGACGAGTGTCACACCTTTCTTGTGCTTTTCCTCGGAGAACGAATAGCGACAAATTGAACCGCTGTATCGTGCGACCGCTTTGCCATCACTCGTTGATGGCACATTGTGTGGCTCATGAAGATGCCCCAGTGCCGTATATGCAAATTTGCCGAACACGCTTGTGTCAATCGTTGCAATGCCGCCAACTGAGATGTCTCGCTCTGAGTCGCTTGGATGACAGCCTTGCGCAAAGAGATGAGCGACGAGAACATTTGGAATGTCCGCCGCGATGTCTGCAAGGGCGAGTCGCATAC
>JBEELA010000018.1:0-2516 GCA_041168365.1 Planctomycetota bacterium | reverse complement strand
TTATCAGGGTGGTGAGGCAATAGCAGTTCGTCTGATCGCAACGCCTGGAGATTCCGATATCAAAGTCGTCGGTGTCTTTGCGCCAAACGCTGCAGAATTCAGTTCTCTCCAACTTCCAGATTAAAAGAGGAATGCATGAAAGTATGGCTCAACGGAAAATTCGTCCCTGCGCAAGATGCGAAAGTCTCGCTCTTTGATTCTGGATTTCAACATGGCGTTGGCGTGTTCACTTCCATGTGCGCAAAGCATGGCCGCGTCTTTCGAGTGATGTCGCATTTGGAGCGATTGAAGAATTCGGCAGTCGAACTCGGTGCGCTGGAAGTTCTGAGAATTGAACCTCTCGCTGATGCCATCGAAATGACGATTGCGCAGAACAATATGACCGAGGCGCGCGTGCGTATCACTGTGACTGCCGGCGATCTAAAAATGTTAAAATCGCCCGGAGTTGTTGGAGAACCTGCCCGAAATGATCCGACGATCGCAATTGTTGTTCAGCCGCCGACTCCATATCCCGCAGAGATTTTCGAGCGGGGAGTACGCGTACGCATCGCAGATGCACGCATCAATCCACACGATCCATTTGCGGGGCATAAAACGCTTTGGTATTGGCCTCGATTGGCGGAGTTGCAACTTGCGGCAGCAGCAGGTTGTTCTGAAGCACTTTTCTTCACGACCAACAATCGCGCATCATGCGGTGCAGTGAGCAACATTTTTATTGTTCGTGGCGCAACGCTTGTCACGCCGTGGGCGCGGGGCGAAGGCAACGCCGAACTTGCGGCGCCTGTTTTGCCCGGAGTGACGCGTGGCGCAGTGATCGAATGCGCGCAAGAGCGTGGGCTTTCCGTCGAACGAGCGGATTTGACGATTGATGATATTTTTAGTGCAGACGAAATCTTTTTGACGAATTCCAGTTGGGGTATTTTGCCAGTTGTTGGCGTCGAGAAAAAAACAATTGCCAGCGGAGTCCCAGGAGAAATCTCCCAAACGCTTCGCCTTGATTATCTGCAGTTGGTCGAATCCGAGACTTTTATTGAATCGAGCGAGGGAGATCAAGGAATCTAGTTCGGACGAATGACTCGGACGTTTTCGCGACCCTCTGCATCGGACATCGGAATCGAATGTCGGTCTGTCACAGTTGTTCGATTCAACGAGCGACGAACAAGGCGTGCGATTGTTAATAGCAAAGCGATCGCCACGACGATCGCCACAAAGAGAGCGAGCAAGAAAAAACCTGCGATGAGAAACAAAGCCACAATCGGAATGACGATGATGAGCAAGATGATCGCACGGATATTGGAATTCATGGTTTTTTGGAATTTATGTGAGTGATCGATGGCGCAGATCGATAGGCATTTGCAGAAGGTGGAAGTTGCACGATGGGAATCAGGATAGGGTGGGAGAATTCAATGCACGAAAAGATGGGAAATTTGCAGCAAAGTTATCTACTCGATCTGTGTGATGAAACTCTATTATGAGTGAAATGTCAGGCGAGTTCGTTCATCTTCACCTGCACTCCGAATATTCGCTGCTCGATGGTGGCAATCGCATCGAAGCTCTCGTTAAACGTGTGAAGCAACTTGGGATGAGTGCAGTCGCAGTGACTGATCATGGCAATCTCTTTGGTGCGATGGAGTTTTATGAAACGGCTCGCAAGAATGGCATCAAGCCGATCTTGGGAATCGAGGCGTATGTCGCTCGGGATCATGATGGCAAGGAAGGTGATCGCCGCAGTCGCGTCGCAACCAAGACGCAAGATGGAGGATCTCATCTTGTGCTGCTTGCGCAAAATCTGACGGGATGGCGCAACCTGATGAAGTTGTCGAGCGATTCATTCTTGCAAGGTTTTTATCACCGACCTCGCATGGATAAATCCACCTTAACGCAGTGGGGCGAAGGCTTAATTGCGATCAATGGTCATTTGGGATCAAGCATCGCATTTCACTTGACCAACTTTGTCCAAACTGGACAAGCAAGTCATTGGGCGCTTGCGCTGGATGAAGCACGTTGGCATGCACGCACATTCGCACCAGACGAACATGGCGAGCCGCGTTTTTATATTGAACTTCAGCGGCATGTTGCAGAGCAAGAGAGAATCAATCCACTGCTCAAGAAAATCGCCGCAGAATTGAAGTTGCCTTTAGTTGTCGACAATGACGCTCATTTTCTTTTGGAAAGTGATCACGATCTGCATGACACGTTGTGCTGCATTTCGATGGCGAAGAACAAAGACGACACGGCGCGAATGCGCTATCCCAAGGAACTTTTCGTCAAGAGTCCCGCTGAAATGGCGGCAACATTCACAGAGCCTGATGAGCAGGAAGCGCTTGCAAATACTGTGCGAATCGCAGCGCGTTGTTCGGTTGAACTTCCTCACGGAGAAAGTCATGCGCCAGTTGTGCGGGTCAAGTCTCCCAAAGAATCAGCGCGATACAGCGGTGGAGATCTGACAGAGTGGTTTAAAGAATATTGCCGCAGTTTTGAGTTGAGCCCATTCGACGGAGCGAGTCATGCTTCGC
>JBEELA010000017.1:0-2685 GCA_041168365.1 Planctomycetota bacterium | reverse complement strand
CTGGATTCGCGGCAGTTGGCGCGTTCATGCTTACGCCTTCGAATCGGCGTCTTTGGAATCTGCCACAAGCGAACAACCGAATCTGGTTCGCAAATCAAGACAACTGGCTCTTGCCCGCGGTCAAAACATGCCTTCATAAAGCCCCCTAGGTTGCGAAGAATATGCCCGCCTGATTCACCTTGAAGCCGAACCTATGTTTGCGGAGGATTGACATTCGCTGGAAACGTTTCCATTGGCATTCGATGCTCAACAGGTGGCAATTCGTTTGGATCAATTGCAACGCCGACAAGCCCCCTGTATGTGATCAATGCGAGCACAACCGAGATTACTCCAACACACAAAATCTTCCATCCAACTTTGAGTGATCGATCTCCCGAACCTTGCTGCAACGCAGAAATCATTGCAAGTGAGAGCAAGACAAATGGTTCGTGATATCGCTGCCAACTGAAAAATGTTGCCGACGATGCCACAATGAACGCAATTATGGCTGCTGAAAAAATTGCGCGCGTTCGTGCTGGCAATCCAAGAAAAGATGCAGTCAAGAGTGCAGCGCCCAGCGGAGATAGCACAAGGAATATCGGATTCGTGTGTCCTGCAATACTTGGAACAGAGCCAAGCGGTCCCCACCAACCTGTAAACCGACCAGCCTCTTGAAGCGTGGTTGTGGGGGGAACAACTGCGAGCAAAACTCCAATGATTCCCGCCAACAGAATCGTGCGCCGATGCATCGACCAACTTCTCACAATCGTCGGTGCGAGCCACGGAAGAAATCCCACACCCATCAATGCGTATTGCAACAATATAAATGCGGGAGTTGCAAGATTGATGCCTGTGACAAATGTCTGAAATCGCGGCGGAACAAGTCCATGCCAAAGCAAGATGAATATGCCGAGTAGTACAAATGCTGGAAGCGTTGCCAAGATCGCAGTGGCCACTCGTCTTGCACTATGGTTCGAACCGAACCATGCAGCGACCCAGATCGGCGCAGCGACCCAAATCTGAATCTGCCGTACAAAGACCAATGCAAAGAGTGCAATTGAAGCCAGCACAAGCCAACTGCGTCCACCTTCGCCTCGACAACAAAGCATCAACACAACTGCGATCAGCAACCAAGCAAGATTGTCTGGCAACATCCACGCAGTCGATCCCAACACATACAAACTGCAAGCAAGTGGCAATGTGAGCAGTACTCCATCAAGAACTCCGCGTCTGCGCGCGCTCCAGGCCGCAATAAGACACACAAATGCAGTTCCGATGAAAACACTTGTCAGTCGCAGTGCGGTCCCTGAATCCGAAAGAAATCGACCAACCGTTGCAAGAATGATGTGATATCCAGGAGTCGTTGTCGTCAGTGGATTTCGTAAATCGAATTCTGGAAACTGAAAAATCATCGTACGGATGACGCGTTCGTGATACATGATTGAATCGGCAGCGGCTCGTCCGATGTTGTTTCCAGTCAGTACAAGCCAGAGTGCGGGGATTGCAATGGCGCAACCTGCGATGGCAGATGCGATGAGGACATCGCGTGTAGGACGAAGACTTGAATTCATGAATCCAACGCCCCGCCCTTTCGAAAGACCCTCAACTCGTGTCCATACCAAAGAATGGAAATTCGTTGTGCGCGCTCGATTTGCAGACCACAATCCAAAGCCCATCGATCGACACTTTCGATAGGGACATAGTGAATCCACTGCTTCGCAATCACCAAGTCATGCAATCGATTCATTCCTGCTCGCCAGAAAGGGCGGTCGCACATGTCTTTATATAGAAGGATTCCCCCTGGACGAACTTTCGCAACAGCATCTCGAAATGCCTTTTCTTGTGCGACCGGTGAGACATGATGCAGAACATCAATGAGACAAACAACGGGGAATGTTCCATCGGGAAGTCCTTTCTCGACCGAGCGACACTCGAAATTCGGCGTAGGACCTTGAATGAAACTGCGCAAGCGAATTGCCGCTTTGCGAGCAGTCTCGATAGCTCCTGACGAAGAGTCGATCCCGTGCGCAGAATGGATGCGGCCAGCAGAAGCAAGGCAAATCAGCAGAAGCCCCCCACCGCAACCGATATCAAGAACATCGGATCCAGTTGGGACCGCGTCAACAAGCGTTGCGACTGGCGCAATTCTGTGCCGATGATGTTGAATAAATCGGCCGAGTAAAGAACCTCCGACATACATCTTGCGCGCAACGCCCCCAATGTCGATCGACCGACCCTCATCGGATTGTGAACTTTGCACCACGTTGAGATAGTACCGATTGCATTTCGAGCCACATCCACAATTGGCCGCAGAATCACAGGGCCGTCGGGTCATACTCAGGCCAACGAATCCCTTGCAACGATTTGGCGTAATTCACATGTCGTGCAACACTCGATGTATACAAAGGTCGATTCACTTGGTCATAACTCAATGTGCGCACAGTTCGCTTTGATTCGTGAAAGCGTGTGCAGGCTTCGTCCCATTCCATTCCAAGAAAATTTAGAATCCGTGGAAACTCAATCTCTGGATGTTTCACCAGTTGTTCATACGAAACATCCAGAATGGGCACGGGAAGTGATGCCTTCCAATGATTCATTATTCGTTGCGACTCCTGCCATGCGCATGCGATCCATTCCATTCGAGTCGTCCATGGATGCAGCCGATTATTAAAGCCACCCATCAAGCATGAAATCGCCACATCGCGC
>JBEELA010000016.1:0-2824 GCA_041168365.1 Planctomycetota bacterium | reverse complement strand
TGATGGAACTCTGCTGAACACACTCAAGGAGAAATTTCAAGGGATGGAATTTCCAGTGCCGCATCTCGCACTTCGCAGCGCTGCCCCCGGGAAGGCTGTTGATTCCTTCGGCTTCGGCGGTTCAAGCTTTGAGAAAGTTTCTGGATACCAAGAGAAAGATGGCTCTGCGCAGATTCTTCTTGACGGCGGCGAAAGCGACATGATGCTTACAGTCAATCCAACGACGAAGCTTCTTTCTGCTATGTCACTCGTCATGAGTCCTCCAGGCGCTCCTGCGGGCATCCGTTTCACCGTCAACTTCACACTCGACCCAAAGACAATGGATGTACTGACGCCAGCAATTTCATTTGATACTGCAGGGCGCAAGGCTGTTACATCACAAGAAGAAATGGTTCCAACTCGTCCTGAAGCAATCGCAGTCGGCGCAGTGGCCCCAGGATTCTCTTTGCAGGATCTCAGTGGAAAGACTGTCACGCTTGCTGATCTGCGTGGCAAAATTGTTGTCATTGATTTCTGGGCAACTTGGTGTGGACCTTGCCGCAAGGGCCTGCCTTCGATCAATGCTCTCGCTCAATGGGTTGCCGAAACCAAGCAGCCAGTTGTCGTCTTGGGAATCAATGTCTGGGAACGCGGAGACAACACCGTCGATAAATCCAAGGAATTTTGGACCAAGCAAGCTTTCGTCTTCCCAACACTGCTCGATCATGCTGGCGATGTCGTGAAGCAGTATGGTTTCGACGGCATTCCTGCAACCGTCATCATTGGTATGGATGGAAAAGTTGTGAATGTCCACACAGGATTTGATCCAAAGAGCGATTTGGTAGGTGACTTGAAAGCCGAGATTCTCAAGGCAATCGGCACAAAAGGCTGATCCAGTTTCTGATTTATTTTCATTGAAAAGTTCTGCGCGTGTCCGACAACAATGACATTTTCTATGTTGTTGATGGGCACGCGCAGTTTTTTCGTGCCTATTACGCAATCCGCGGTGGAATGACGAGTCCGACAACGAACGAGCCGACGCACATGGTCTATGGCTACGTTGGGATGATGCTGCGTCTGCTTCGTGAACAGCGACCGACATCTCTTGCGTTGGTGATCGACGCGGCGGGGGATCAACAGACTTTTCGTTCGCAGATTTATGCTCAGTACAAGGCAAATCGAACGCCGCCGCCGCTGGATTTTCATGGGCAAGTGCAAAGGTGTCTTGAATTCACAAAACTTCTTGGGATTCCAGTCTTTGCAATAGAGCAAGTCGAAGCAGATGATGTCATCGCAACAATCGCACGGCGAGTGCAACGCGAAAAGTCTTCGATGCGAATGCGAATTGTTTCTCGCGACAAGGATCTCTCACAACTTGTTGATGCACAGACAACGCTCTTTGATCCTCAAACTGGAATTGATCTTGGACCAGAGCAACTCTTCGAAACGAAAGGCGTTCGCGCCGATCAAGTTGCAGACATGCTCGCTCTTATGGGAGATACTTCAGACAATATCCCTGGAGTTGCTGGAATCGGTCCCAAGACTGCTGCTCAATTGATCACAACATATGGTTCGATCGACGGTCTTTTGGCGAATCTCGATGCACTGACTCCCAAGCGGCGTGATGCGATTGTCGCTGCGCAAGACACGCTTGCTCTGGCACGAAAACTTGTCGCGTTGAAGGAAGATTGTCAAATTGATTTCTCTTATGACGCAGCGCGACTGGACTTGAATCGTGCGAATGTTCCTGCAATATTGGCTCTGCTTGGTGTACTTGGATTTGGTCGCTTGCGAGGCGAAGTGGAAACTCTGCTGACTGGAAAGTCCTCCACTCCTGTGATGGATACTCGCACTCCAGCGCAAACAACTCCACGTGCAATCACACCTGCCCCAAAGGTCGCACGCCGCACATCTGCTGATGACGCCGCTGACGCTCCGCTCTTTGCAGCACTGATTGATGCTGAGCAATCAATAACGACTGAGGGAGCAGCGATTGCGCTCACGCACCCAGTTCATAGTGCTGAGTACACACTTGCTCGTACCGCCGCTGAAATTCAAGCCGTGATCGCAGATGCGCGTGCGGCGTCTGCGAAAGGAATGCGGATTGCGTTTGACACTGAAACAGATTCTCTCAACAAGGTTATCGCTCGACTTTGTGGGGTGAGTCTTTCTTGGCGCAAAGGTCAGGGGGTTTACATCCCAACACGTTCGCCAGATCCTTCGTCGCATTGTTCGACGACCGAGGCCCTCGATCTCCTTCGATCTTTATTCGAAGACGCGACCGTTGGCAAAGTAGCGCACAACGCAAAGTTTGACATTCAAGTTCTACGGCGTCACGGTGTCGTTGTTCGTGGTCTTGTAGGCGATTCCATGGTTGCGTCGTACGTTGTCGACTCAACGCGCATGAGTCATTCTCTTGATTCTCTCGCACAATCTCAGCTTGAATACACGTGCGTTCCAATCAAGGATCTGATTGGCAGCGGTGATTTTCAGCGAACATTCGATCAAGTTCCGATTGCTCTTGCAGCGCCCTATGCAGCGGAAGATGCTGATGTCGCTTTGCGTCTCGATCGAATCTTGACCGATCGAATTGATGGAGATGGACTTGGTGCTTTGTACAGAGACATCGAAGTGCCTTTGATCGATGTTCTTGCAGAATTGGAATTCAACGGCATTCTTGTCGACGCGCCAGAGTTGGAAAAACAGTGCCTACGACTTTCCGCGACGACTGAGGAATTTCGCAATTCGATCATCGCGCTTGCTCCTCATGCATTCAACCCAGATAGTCCAAAACAATTAGCGGCGGTCCTCTTTAATGCGCCGACTGCGCAACCCCCTGGATTAG
>JBEELA010000015.1:0-6387 GCA_041168365.1 Planctomycetota bacterium | reverse complement strand
CGCCTTCGATTGTGCGATCTCACGCGCCGCGTCTTGGCTGACGCACTTTCCATCATGGCGATTTCCGCACCAGCTCGAATGTGAAAACGATGACCAATACACATCCCAATCTCAGGCTTGTAGATCACCCCCTCATCCAACACAAACTGTCGTACATCCGAGATCGCACCACGCCAACGCGTGATTTTCGCCGGCTGCTGTCGGAGATTGCAGCGTTGATGACGTACGAAGTTTGCCGTGAATTTCAGACAGTTTTGGATCATGTCGAAACACCGCTCGAACGCACTGCCGTTCGAAGACTTGCCGCACCAATCACCCTTGTGCCTGTACTCCGTGCTGGACTTGGAATGACTCGCGGTGTTCTTGATCTGCTGCCAGACGCGCGCGTCGGGCACATTGGCATTCGCCGCGACGAATCAACCGCACTTCCGATTGGCTATTACACCAAGCTTCCGCAAAATGTTTCAGCTGGCCCAGTGATCCTTGTTGATCCGATGCTCGCGACTGGAGGATCATGCGCCCACGCGCTGAAACTGCTACGTGAAGCGGGATGTGGAGACCTTCGCGTGATTTGTCTCGTTGCTGCTCCCGAAGGTGTACAGCGACTTGCGAAGGATCATCCAACCGTACGGATTTATGCCGCAGCGCTCGACCGCGAACTGGATGAAAACAAATACATTCGGCCAGGACTCGGCGATGCTGGTGATCGCTGCTATGGAACTGGTTGATGACGCTTGTAAACAATAAAAGAAGCTGAATTACGCGGCAGAATCAAGCATCTTTCTTCCAAGGAATATCTGCAACACCACGCGCAAGATTTGCTCTGCGAGCCATCGCAAAGAATAAATCTCCAAGTCGATTGAGATATTGGATCGGAGCATTTCCAATTGGTTCATTTTCATTCAGCGAAACGAGCAAACGTTCGGCGCGGCGACAAACCGTGCGCGCAACATGTAAATGTGTTGCAAGCATTGTTCCGCCAGGAAGAATAAAGACGCGAATCTCTTCATTGCCTCCATCGATTTCATCGATGAATGCTTCTGACTCTGCAATGTGCCGATCGCCGATGCGCGGAACTCGCGCTTGCATTGTCGAATCTGTTGGTGTTGCTAAGTCTGCACCAAGATCAAAGAGTCGCGACTGCAGATGAATCAGCATCGCATACATGCGCGCTTCGACTGGATGATCGACTGCACACTCAGATGCGCACATTCCAAGCCACGAGTTCAATTCATCTACGGTTCCATAAGCTTCGATGCGCGGATGGTCTTTCTGCACGCGGCCGCCGCCATACAGTCCCGTCGATCCATCATCACCAGTCTTCGTATATAATTTCATTTTTCCCTTTGTTTATAGAAGATTCAACCACAAATACATTTTACGATTCTTGACGCAACACAAACTCTGGCGCGACACATCGTATTCCACTTTCATCTGCAATTGTGACTGCGAATCCTGGACAGAGCGCGCCTGCACTCCATTTCCCATCTGGGTCGACCGCAATAATGCCGACCTGTTGATGCGCAAGTGGTTTGTGTCGTCGTTCGATTCGTTGCAGAACTTCTCGCACTGCATCAAGAGGCGTTGATCCGCGGCGCATGCATTCGACGGCGAGAAAAGATCCACTGACTCCCATGACGAATTCGCCCATGCCTGTTGCAACTGCGCCACCGCCTTCTGGATCGACATAAATTCCGTGACCTGGGATCGGCGAATCACCAACGCGACCTGCCAACTTGAATGGCATTCCGCTTGTCGAACATGCGCCTGCCATAACGCCATGCGTATCGATCGCAAGCACGCCGACCGTGTCATGAGGAATGTGCTTCTCACCGATTGGTGATGGTGGAGATGGCGCCAAAGATGATGTCTGCGAAAAAATTTTCCCAGAGTCCACACCCTGATCAGTCTGTTGCGTCGTCGTTGCTCCAGATCGCCAACGTTCCCACGCCTGACGCGCATCCGCCGACAACAACTCCACCTGCGGCAACCCTAATGCATCGGCGAATGAATCCGCACCTTCGCCAACAAGCATCACGTGACTGGTGCGTTCCATGACCAATCTGGCAAGATCCGCAACATGCAGGTGCCGCGTGACTGCGCAAACCGAGCCGCATCGTTCAGGCGACATCATTACGCAGGCATCGAGGCTCATACGTCCTATAACGTCTGGCAAGCCTCCAAAACCCACAGAATCGACCTCGGAATTGGCTTCCGCCTCTCTCGCCACAGTACAAACTGCATCGAGTGCGCCACCCCCAGATTTCAAATTTGGCCATGCCAAATTACACCCGCGAGCAGAAAAACTCCAAGTTGCAAGCATGAGAGGTGGGAGAGAATTGCTTGGCAATTGGGTCGGATTCTCACAATCTATAAATCAATAGGGGACAATCTTTTGGAGATTTTCTCAAAATGAAAGGATACAAATAACAGGCGATTGCGTATTATCTTTTGGTGAATTCGGCATCGTTGTTGGAGACGTCTGATTTACTGCTCTTCAATCGTTTGAAGATCTCAAGACATTCAAAGCCTTTTCTTTTTTTATCTAGAAACAATTAAGGAACAATTATCCAAATGAAAACAAACCCTAATTTTGCTCATCGTGCATTCACCATTATTGAGTTGCTCGTTGTCGTCGGCATCATCTCGGTATTGGTGTCCATTCTCCTGCCAGCCGTAAGTAAGGCAAGAGATGGAGCCGCAGTAACCTGCTCTGCAGGAAATATTTCAACATTGACTAAGGCTGGCTTCTCTTATGCCGCAGATTTTGAAGATCGACACTTCACGGCTATCCCAGATGATGCTGGTGCTGTTCAAGGCAGTTGCGCTAATTATCTTGCAAGTGTTGCTTGCCCTGGTCAGCAACTCCTCGGATTTGATACCACTGGTGGACTTTGGGGATATTGGGTTTCTACTCCTCCCTTTTGCCCCGTCACTGTCGGAAACTGTGGAAATTGGCAAGTCATGCTGCCATTCCTGTTTGCTGACGGTCCTGGTAGTGGTGGAACAGGAAATTCCGCAAACCCTTATTACAACACATTCGGCGCGCACGAGATGACCAATACAAAGGCAATCAACACATACGTGAATGGTCGTTACTACGACAAGGTCTTCTTTGCGTGCAAGGACCGATACGGCCTCGAAGGTTGTGAATTCGCTATGCAAAGTGAAGCTGAATTCACGCCAAATCCAACAAACAATCAAAGCGTAATCTTCCCAACTTATATGTGGAGTCCTGCGAACATGGTGAATCAATCATGTTTGTCAAATACCGTTTCGTCCGCTGCAAACAATGATTGCTTGAATGCAGGAAAGCAGAATGTTCTTGGAGTAGGCGCATACAGAGCCCCCAAAATGGGAATGGCGACCTTCCCTGATGCAAAGACATACATGGTCGAAAAACTCTGGCTGCAAAATCGCGTCGGAGTACCAGAATTGAATACCAACTTTGCGACTTCTCGATGCTGGGTTTTCAATGAAGGATGGAATTCAACCCCCGTCTGCGCATTTCTTGACGGCCATGTTGCTCAAATCGGAATGGGACAAGCATCTCGCGATGACAAGGTTGTACAAGTTCAAAATGGTTCCGCCGCTATGTGTCCAAACGGAAAAGGACTCTGGCATCGCGGTACACCATGCGGCGCGAATGGCTGGTTCACGACTGGCGCAGGATTCGACCCACTTATTGAAGCAGCTCCAACAAGTTTTCATATCTTAACTGTTGGTGGTATTGGTGGCCGTGACATTTTAAAGGCGAGCGTGAATTGACCTGATCGATTCAAAGCGTTTCTTTATCAAGCTTCATCCACATCGTCGCACTTGTTGCGGCGATGTTTTTTTATAGGTGTGCTGCGCAAGAGTCAATAATGGCCAGAGCTGAAACAGAAAAGGCCCCGAATCCTATTTCTAGGGCTCGGGGCCTTGCAAGCAATTTCGTGCTGACTTTGGGAAGACGCTCCCGACCAGCAACGACGATGCGTGTATCTATCTTCGAATCAATAATCCATTTCTTCATCGCCGGCTGATGGAGCCTTCGACTTCTTTTCTTTGATGTCAGTGATCGCGCAATCAGTGGTCAGCAAGAGTCCAGCGATACTCGCCGCATTCTGCAGTGCAACGCGCTCGACTTTCGTCGGCACGATGACACCAGCCTTCACGAGGTCCTGATAGACACCAGTCGATGCATTGAATCCGTATGAAGTGTCCGAAGACTCTTCGACCTTCTGTGCAACGATCGATCCATCGAGTCCACAATTTGTCGCGATCTGCTTGATCGGAGCCGAGAGTGCGCGTTGAACAATTTCAACGCCGACTTGCTCGTCGCCAACCAATGTCTTCTTGATCTTGTCGAGCGCCTTGCGGGTTCGAAGAACTGCGACTCCGCCACCAGGAAGAATGCCTTCTTCAACAGCAGCGCGACAAGCGTGAAGTGCATCTTCAACGCGAGCCTTCTTCTCTTTCATCTCGACTTCGGTTGCTGCGCCAACATTGATCTGCGCAACGCCTCCAGCGAGTTTCGCCAATCGTTCTTGCAACTTCTCACGGTCGTAATCGCTGCTGACTGCATCGATCTGACTCTTCAGTTGCTCGATGCGACCTTGGATGTCCTTGGTCTTTCCGCCGCCTTCGACGATCGTGCAGTTGTCCTTATCAATGGTGATCTTCTTCGCGCGGCCAAGTTCTGCGATGGTCACGTTCTCGAGTTGAATGCCGAGTTCTTCCATGATCGGCTGGCCGCCGGTGAGCACCGAGATGTCTTCGAGCATCGCCTTGCGACGATCGCCGAATCCTGGAGCCTTCACAGCGCAAACCTTCAACACGCCGCGCAACTTGTTCACGACAAGCATTGCAAGCGCTTCGCCGTCGATGTCTTCGGCGACGATCAGAAGTGATCGACCCGCTTCGGCGACCTTGCCGAGAATCGGCAAGAGGTCCTTTGCGGATGAGATCTTTTTCTCGTGAATGAGAACGACCGCATCTTCGAGGATGCATTCCATTGCGGCTGGATTTGTAACGAAATGTGGGCTCAAATAGCCTTTGTCGAACTGCATTCCTTCGAGCAATTCCACTTCGGTTTCCAAACTCTTGCCTTCTTCAACAGTGATGACGCCATCCTTGCCGACCTTGTCCATCGCTTCTGCGATGATCGCGCCGATTTGCGTGTCGTGATTTGCCGAGCATGTTCCGACCTGCGAAATCTCTTTCGAGTTCTTCACTGGCTTTGAAAGACGCTTCAGTTCTTCGACGACTTCACGAACTGCAGCATCAATGCCGCGTCGAACCATGTTCGGATTCGCACCCGCGGTGATGTTCTTCAAGCCTTCTGCGAAAATCGCTTCGGCATAAATCGTTGCAGTTGTGGTTCCGTCGCCTGCATCCTTGCTGGACTTGCTAGCGACTTCTTTCACCATTTGAGCGCCCATATTTTCGTATGGATCTTCCAACTCAACTTCTTTGGCAACAGTCACGCCGTCTTTGGTGACTGTCGGTGCGCCGAAAGATTTTTCAAGAATCACAACGCGACCCGATGGGCCGAGGGTGACCTTGACTGCTTTGGCGAGTTTCTGCACGCCGCGAAGAATGCGCTCGCGCGCATCATTGTCATAACTAATTTGTTTTGCTGTCATTTGTTACTCCGTATGTAGATGAATGTGAATGAATGAGATGGAATGAGATTGAAGGAAAGCGCGATCAGTCGATGATGCCGAGAATGTCTTCCTCGGTCATGATGATGAATGTCTCGCCATCGATCTTGATTTCGGTTCCCGAATAAGTCGTGAAGAGGACGGTGTCGCCCTTCTTGACTGTGAAAGGCATGTACTTGCCGGTGTCCTTGTTGAGGATTCCCGAACCGAGTGCCACGATCTTGCCTTGCTTTGGCTTGTCTTTCGCAGCTTCTGGAATGAATATTCCCGAATCTGTTTTGGACTGAGCCTCGTCGCGCTTGACGATTACTTTGTCTCCGAGTGGTCGAACTTTCATGTTTGCATTACCTTTCTTTTGAAAACTGTGGTCGAAAAACCTGATGAACTGGACTGGATAAAACTGAACTTTGTAAAACTGAACTTAAGATTGAAAATGAGATTAATTCGTTGGCCAGTGTCCCGCGTAGTGCCGCTGGATGACTCGACGAAGAGTCTCCAACATTGATTCAAGCGGAACCGGGCGCTCGAGAACTGAGAATGCTCCTTCGCGCAAAGCTTCGTTCAAGCCGCGAGCGGACTCTCGTGCAGAGACCTGAGGAGGACGAACGACCACCATCGGCGGGACGGGATTCATTGCCCTCAGGAGATGCAGTACCCGCGAACCGAGAGATTCGCCCTGTTCTTGTGCAATTGCAGAATCGTCGGCGGGTGTCGAGAGGTCGATAACTGCTATATGGACTGG
>JBEELA010000014.1:0-2829 GCA_041168365.1 Planctomycetota bacterium | reverse complement strand
CCAGGTGAATTCTTCGGCGCACGTCAATCTGGACTTCCCCCGCTTCAAGTTGCAGATTTGACGCGAGACTATTCACTGCTCACAGATGCAAAAAGCGATGCGCAAGCTTGGATCGGCACGAGTGGTGACTTGACTGAATCGTGCGACCTTGCACTTCGACGCCGAGTTCTTGGACTCTATGGCGCAGCTTTAGGTTTGAGCGACATTGGTTGATCATCTTGGCTAGGCTATGAAGATGAAAGTTGTTTCTTCTTCACAGACTTCCGACACTCTTGGAATTGATATTTCAGGGTTGCACTTTGCGTATCGCAGAGGCTTCCAGCTTTCGATTCCATACTTTCATGTTGCATCTGGAGAACATGTCCTGCTCGCAGGTTCGTCTGGATCTGGGAAGTCGACATTGCTTCACTTGATTGCAGGAATCGACGATGCTTCCGCCGGAGAGATCCGAATCCGCGGGACGAATATTCTGGGCCTTCACGGCGCACAGCGGGATACATTTCGTGGCAAGAACATTGGAATGATCTTTCAGACCTTCAACTTGCTGCAAGGTTTTACAGCTCTTGAAAATGTCATGATGGCGCTGATGTTAGCGGGATACTCGACTTCTCAGCAGCGTTCGCGCGCAGAATCTGCACTGAGCAAACTTGCAATCGCAGATCCACATTCTCCAATCGAAATGCTTTCTGTTGGTCAACAACAACGTGTGGCCGTTGCGCGTGCCGTTGCAGGCGAACCATGCGTTGTGCTGGCAGACGAACCAACTGCAAGCCTCGATCCTGCAAACGCACGCGTCGCAATTGAGCTGATAAAAGAAGCGGCGCGAGCTGCGGGAGCCGCACTGATCGTGACAAGCCACGATCCTTCACTGCGCGAGGCATTCACAAGAATTGTCGAAGTCTCGCAGTTTGCGCCGACGGAGGCAGTCCGATGAATGACATGATCATCGTGCTGCGAAGCCTTCGTGTACGACTCTTGGCAAGTTCTGTCACTGTCGCAATGGTTGCCATTGCAGTGGCGTTGCTCTTGGTCCTCATGTCGCTTCGCGAAGCAGCATCGCAAGCATTTCGGCGCGGAACTGGAAATATTCATCTTCTCGTAAGCGCGGACGCAAGCCCCCTCGTTGGAGTTCTCAACGGACTTTTTTATGCCAACGCTCCTGCGAATCCAATTGCATGGGGAAAGTATGAGGAGATCAAGAATAGTTTTCCGTGGCAGTGGGCTATACCAACTCAACTTGGCGATTCTTTTCGCGGAAGTCCGGTGATGGCGACAACACCAGATTTCTTGAGCAACTTCGAACCTGTCAGTGGTCAACCATTCCAATATGCATCTGGGAAAGCATTTGCCGAGGATTTTCAGGTCGTCGCTGGATCGCAAGCTGCGAGTGAACATGGATTGAGCGTCGGTCAGAAAATTGTCTTTTCTCACGGAACTGGTGGGAGCAGAGAAGGCGGTCATCAACATGCGGACCATCCATACGAGGTTGTTGGCATTCTGAAACCGACTGGATCTGCTCATGATCGTGCGCTTTTTACCAATCTGCAAAGTACGTGGATCATTCATGCAGAAGATCGTCGAGAGAATGCTGCGAGTGCAGAACATGAAGCGGAGGCAGAGGAAGATCATGCAGGTCACGATCATGCCCATGAACATGAACATGAACATGTTGAAGCTGCAGACTTGACCGATGCAGACAAACTCATGACTGGGATTCTTCTGCGACTTCCAACTCGACCAGGCAGCGATGCATCTGCATCCATCGCTGCGCAATTCGACCGACTTCGCCGCGACATGGCAATCACAGTTGCCCAACCTGCACAACAGATCGGACGATTGATGGCCATCGTTGGTGATATTGACTGGCTCTTCCTTGCAATGGCGGTTGTGGTGCTTGTCTCGAGTGCGATCAGCATCATGCTTGCGATGGTTTCTTCAATGGAACTTCGTCGCAGACAAGTTGCGGTCTTGCGCGTCCTAGGCGCAAGTGCGTGGAGAGTCTTTGCTCTTGCCATTACAGAAAGCACTTTGATTGGCCTGATTGGCGCGATACTTGGGGCAATTCTTGCCTTAGGTGGAAGTGCAATTGCAAGCACAATTCTTGCACAGCGCATTGGAATCACAGTCGCAGGAACAATCGATCCTCGCTCCGCTGCTCTTGTCATGGCGGGCGCAGTTGTGCTCGCCGCTCTGGCTGGAATCATTCCTGCAATTAAGTCGTATCGAACTCCCGTTGCTCGACACTTGCGACCAATCGCATAGCCTTTCAATTCCAACGAAACTATCCGTGCGAACCTTCTGGATCACAATCTCGATTCTTATTGCCGCTGGACTTGCTGCTCTCTTTTTGATTCCTGCTCCAGAAGTCGCTCCGACTGTCGAGAGTGGAGTCGCAACAAGCGGCGCAAATACCATTCCAACGATCACTCCCCCACCTGTCGCGCCGAAAACACCATTCGTCGCAGAGACATCTGCTGCATCACCAACTCTTGGAACATTCACCAAGGGACTTGATCAAACTATCAAAGACGCAAAAGTTCGTCCAGGAAGATTCGTTGAAAAAGGTGGAGAAATTTTAGCAGACGGGAAATTTATCATCCAAGGCAAAGGAACAAAAGAAAGTCCATATGAAGTGTCATGGGAATTACTCATGAGCGCCTCAGACACATACATCCCCCGCCTGGGCGAAAAGGAAATTCCACAGCGCATTGCAATGCTCAATGGAGCGCATGTTCGAATCTCTGGATTCATCGCATTTCCACTCATCGTCACAGAATCGAGTGAATGCCTCGTCATGCTGAATCAGTGGGATGGTTGTTGCATCGGCGT
>JBEELA010000013.1:0-5970 GCA_041168365.1 Planctomycetota bacterium | reverse complement strand
TTGCAAGTGCGACTGCAATAGGAGCATTCGCGGCGATGGTGAATCCGCTGGAAAGTTCTTGATTCATCGGTTCGCCTTTCCCTGGCTGCTCTGGTTTCCATCCATAACTTTTCCCAGTCCTGCGAGCGCACGACGATCATCGTCAGCAATATCCGTCTGCTTGCGTGCAAGCACAACCGCACCAAACATTGCCATCAACAGGATGATTCCTGCAAGTTCCAAACTCACTGGAAATCGAGTCACGAGGGCCATCCCGACACGTGAAGTGTTATCAGGGAGAAGTGATGGCGCAAGCGTCAGATCGCTGGGAGTCATTTGGCCTGCACGCTGGACAGAAATGATTGCGGAGTGATCAGTTTGAACAGCGATCATTTGTCCGTCTGTTCGAGCAACGACGGCGGTCACTGTTGAATCTGTTCTGCGCGCCTGTTCGAGCAACAGCTTTGGCATCATGGAAAGATCGCCCCATCCTTCGCGGATTGCACGATTCTGATCAAGAATCGATTCTGCTTTTTGTTCACTCACCGAAAAAACGCTTCCGCCCAGAACTGCGATCAACACAAAACCTGCGATCACTGCGCCAGCAGGTTCTCGTGCAATTCGGTCGTAATCCACTGCATCGGCCGAACCAATATCAGCAGGGGATTGCTGTGCAAGCATCAGCACAAACAAATAGGTGATGAGAATTGCACCGGCATAAACGATGACCAACGAAAACGCAACAAATTCTGCGGAAAGAAGCACATAAATCGCTGCTCCACTGACAACTACTAATACAAAGTAAAGCGCGCAGAAGACGGGACGGTGATGTGTAATGACTCGAACCGCAGAAGCAACTGAAACAAATGCGCAGAGAATCATCAACCCAAGAGGACCCATTTCACTCGTAGGCGTAGGGATGGTTTGGACAACAATAACGAGAATCCAAGCGATTCCAGCAAGTCCGAGAATGGTCGCGCCCATGCGAAATTTGCTCCCACTCTGCATGAGCAGCAGTGCGAGTCCTGCGGCGGCAATCGCACACGCGGCATAAAAGATTGTGGGCACCATTGCGCGTCAGTTCTCCAATCTCAAACGAAACCAGTCACTTCCGTGTGACGGGGGGAGTGGGGAAGATAATGGCGAATCGCAATGCCTGCAACGACCTTCTTTCAAGGGGTACTATCGCCGCCTGATGAACGACCTTCAAAGGACCCTTCCAAATACAATTACCATTGGACGGCTTATACTTTCCGTAGTCTTTTTTGTCGTGATTTCTGGTGTTGCTTGCACTCCTGGCGAAGATCCATCGCGAGCTTGGTGGGCCGTTTGGATTTTTATTGTCGCCGCGGTGACTGATGTTCTAGATGGTTATCTCGCCCGAAAATGGAAAGTTGTCTCTCCTTTTGGTCGGATTCTCGATCCCGTGGTCGACAAGATATTGGTCATTGGGGGACTCGTTTTTCTTGTATCGCCACCATTTGTTGGAGGAAGTGGAGTTCTTCCTTGGATGGTTGTCGTGGTCATCGGTCGCGAACTTCTTGTCACGAGCGTGCGCGCGGTAATCGAAGCAGATGGGACTCCTTTCGGCGCTGATTGGGGAGGCAAGATCAAGATGCTCGTGCAGTGCGTTGCAGTGCCCGTATGTTTTGGAAATGCGGCGATCGAATCGCGACGAACATCATCTGCTTTCAATCTCTTCGCAGAAATTATGTTGTGGGGAATGATCGTTGTGACCGTTGCAAGCGCTCTTCCTGCGATGATGCGTGCCGTTCAATTTTTCAAGGGAAAATCAAAGGAATTCGCACGGTGACCAGTGGACAACGCTTGCCAAAGGGATTGTCTCCATTGGCTCTGTTCTCCGTGACAATCGGTGGATTGGGACTTCTTCGTCCAGCGTCTGGATCATGGGGATCACTGCCTCCAGTCGCTCTTGCTTTATTGATCGTGTGGAGCGGCGCTCCGTGGTGGGTTCTGGATGTCTCGCTGGCATTGACAGTCGTGTTCGGAACGATTGCATGCGTTAAGTTTGGAAAGCTTGCTGAAGAAGCATTCGGCGCGAAAGACCCATCATCAGTTGTGGCAGATGAAACAGCCGGATGCGCAGTGACATTGCTCGCAGTCCCATGGTGGATGATTGCGACCGGAGATTCAAATGCATTGGTCCGCACGGCGATTGTGTGCGCGACAGGATTCTTTTTCTTTCGACTCTTTGATGTTTGGAAGCCAGGCTATGTCGGAGATTTGCAGTCCAAATCACATGGATGGGGAATCGTCTTGGACGATCTTGCCGCCGGCGCTTGGGCGTGGCCGCCAACCATTCTTTCCGCTGTCATTGCGCTGCATTACTGGGCGTAATGATCACAGCGGACGAACCGTGCGCATATCGACGCGCGCTTCGAAGACCGTCCGTAAATTGCATAAATACCAGCGCCAACTCTCAGCATCTTCAGCCATTGCCATGAGTGCTTCAGGTCCAGTTCCAATTGGTCCCATGCGCAAAACAACTTCGCTTCCGTTCTCAACCGATGGATGAACAGACCATTCGATGCGTACGAATTTGTCATCGACTCGAGAAGGCCAATGCCAAGTGATTCGTCCGCCTGCATCAAATTCTTCAATGCCAATCGTCAGTGTGCGTTTGAATTTACGATCCCATCCAAGCACAATCGATCCACCAGCGCGAAGATCAACTTGTGCTGCGACAGGAAACCAACGGATCAATCCCGCTTCCGTGGTCAACGCAGCGAAGACTTCTTCGGGATGCGCTGCGATCGTCTCTCGCAAGACGGTCCAAACTCCTTTTTCATCTTGAACAACCATTAGTGAGAATGCTAGGGCTTATGTGCTCTCGTTGTGAACGAGATCGTCGTATGTTTCACGCTTGCGAATCACGCGGAATTGTTTACCTTCTACCAAGACTTCAACGGGAAGCGGGTGACTGTTGTATCTGCTTGCCATCGTCATGCCGTACGCGCCAGCCGTAAAAACCGCCAGCAAATCTCCGCGATGAATCGATGGAAGCATGCGATCTTCTGCAAGAAAGTCACCGGTTTCGCATAGAGGACCGACGACTTCCGTTCTTTCAAGGCCTGGCAATACAAGTTCGCGAGCTCGACGAGGCGGCACAAGCGCAGCAGGCACATCTGTCGGCCATACAAAGTGAAATGCTCCGTAGTGACTTGGCCGCAGCAGTGTGTGCATTCCCGCATCACAAATTGCAAAGTTTCTATCACCAGATTTCTTGACATACTCGACCTTGGTCAAGAGCACGCCCGCATTTGCGGCGATAGTTCGGCCTGGTTCCAAAATGATGCGCAGTCCATTTGTGACACGATCACGAAGCAACGGAATAATCACATTGGCATATTCCGCCGCAAGAGGCGACTGATCACTTTCATAATCCGCGCCGAACCCGCCGCCGAGGTCGAGCGTGTCAATTTGGAATCCTTCCGCAGTGAGTTCGTCCATCAGCGCGAGCGCTTTCGTAACACTCTCTAAATATGGCGCAGTTGTATAAACGGGAGAGCCGATATGGAGGTGAATTCCGCGAAGGGAAACAAATGGATCACGACCGTATGAACGGAAAAAAGCTAAGGCTCGTTCAAGATCAACACCAAATTTGCTCTCGCGTTTTCCTGTTGATGTGTATCGATGCGTCTTAGGGTCGACATCGGGATTGACTCGAAGCGCAGCTCCGGTCTGAATGCCAGTTTCTCTCGCAATGCGAGCAAGATTCTCGAATTCCATTTCGCTTTCGACATTGAAAAGTCCAATCCGCTGTTCAAGTGCGAATCGAATCTCCGCATCGGATTTTCCAACCCCGGCATAGACGAAATTCTTTGCATCTCCGCCCGCTTTTATTGCACGAAAGAGTTCGCCACCCGACACAACATCCATCCCTGCACCCAGTTCAGTCAGTAGACGCAGAATGGCTAAGTTTGAACAGCATTTGACTGAAAAACAAATCAGCGGATTGATCGGTGCAAATGCATCACGCAGGCGCGTGAAATGTTGACGAAATGTCTCGCAGGAATAGACATAGCAAGGAGTTCCAACGGACTTGGCAATGTCCCGCATCGAAACGCCTTCGCAAGAGAGTGAACCTTCGAGATATCGAAAATCATCCATAGTGTTCGTCCTTGAAATGCAAATATTCGTTCAGCAAGATAGACGCATTGTTTCTTATGCGGGCGATGGCGCTTCTTTTTGTGCTTGCACTCTTCTCATTTGGAAAGCCCAACCTGCAAGCGTTGTTGCTCCGCCAAGAAAGATCCACGCAGTTGGAGACTCAGGGCAGTGGAATGATGGAACGATCGTCTCCATCAAAGGCATTCCGCATCCAAGAAAGAGCAACGATCCAAGCGTCGCGGCAGATCCTGCAAGCGCCCAGCGCGCAAAGAAAATTCCTAAACCAAATCCCATGACTGCTCCACCAGCAGTCACGGCCAAAAGAAATGTCTGCGTCGCAGGGGGTACAAGATCCCACCGACTCTTGATTTGTGCTGCGATTCGTCCGCCCGCACCTGCAAGGCGCGCGATACTTCCAGTTGGATCTTCGCCCGCAGATTGATGACGACTCTCGCCAATGATCGACAGAATCGAATCGGTCAATCCACTTCGCGCAGCTCGAACCGAAGCAGAAGGAGTCGCCTCTTGAGTCGCATTTGCAGAAGATTTCGCTGATGACAATGGAGCAGTCGGAGCGATACCACGTTCGACGAGCAATCCAGCGAAAAGCAAACCGATGATTGTGCCCGCAGCAGCGAATCCAACAGCAACTGCAGGTCTGACAAAGAGCGCCGCGAGTGCTGCACAACCAACGCTTGCCGTCGCAGCACAGATTGCGGGAGACCACTCGGAAACAAACGAATCGTGGATGAATCCACCGAGGCACCAACCGAGAACTCCGCCAGTGAATGCAGCGATCAGGCCGACGAGCTGTACGCCAGCAATAAGCAGAAAAAAACCAAGTGCAGCAAAGAGAGCAAGAATGAGAGATGTCATCGTCGTTACAGTATCGGTCAATGAGCCACTTCCTCTTTGTTGATCATTGGCAAACAATCGGAAACGTCCTATGAGCAGTGGATCGCAAGACCAGACTGGCGGAAACCGGCTTGGGAAAGAAGACAGTCCATACCTTCTCCAGCACGCTGGGAACCCAGTTGAATGGTGGCCGTGGTGCCCAGAGGCATTCGAAGTCGCTCGGAAACGGAATGTCCCGATTTTTCTTTCCATTGGTTACGCAACGTGCCATTGGTGTCACGTGATGGAACACGAAAGCTTTGAAAATGCAGAGTGTGCCGCTCAAATGAATAAATCGTTTGTTTGCATCAAAGTCGACCGCGAGCAAAGACCTGATGTTGATGACATTTACATGCAGGCATGTCAGATTTACACACAAGCAACAGAAGGTCGAGCAAGTGGTGGTTGGCCACTCTCTGCGTTCTTGGAACCATCGAAGGGAAGACCTTTTTTTGTTGGGACGTACTACCCACCTCAACCTGCATGGGGGAGACCAAGTTTCCAACAACTGCTTGAGTCGATTTCCAATTCATGGTCGACGCGTGAAGATGCGATGATCGAACAATCTCAGCGGATTGCAGATGCAGTGACTTCCGCGCTTGCAACTGAGAATCCTTTAGGGAAGGTCTCAGCGACAATTGCGGCACGCGCCGCGTTGCAATTGCTTCAAATACAAGATCGCGATCATGGTGGATTTGGTTCTGCTCCAAAGTTTCCCCAGCCTGCGTATTTCTCTCTTCTCTTGGCGGCTGGAGGAGATCAAGGTGCCCAAGTCGTTCGATCTTCATTGACCAAGATGGCTTGCGGTGGAGTCTTCGATCAAGTGGCAGGAGGTTTTCACAGATATTCCGTTGACGAAGCATGGATGATTCCTCACTTCGAAAAAATGCTTTATGATAATGCGTTGCTTGCGCCTCTCTATGCGCAAGTTGCAGCAGAAAATCACGATCCGTTTCTTCGACAGAT
>JBEELA010000012.1:0-3514 GCA_041168365.1 Planctomycetota bacterium | reverse complement strand
GGGCGCGTCGTCGTGGATTGGTCGGAACTGCATTCAATCGACAGCTCGCCCGCTTGATGTACGCGGCAAAGTTGCACGATTGTGGCAAGATCGGAGTCTCTGACTCGATCCTCAAATCTCCTAATTCGCTCAGCGACGCCGAGCGCAAAGAAATCCAAAAGCATACGCACACAGGCGGAGAATTCTTTTCGCGTGAACCAACTGACTTTGATGAAGCCGCTCGCGAAGTAGCGCTGTATCACCATGAACGATGGGATGGTAAGGGCTATCCTGGTCTTGACGATAATGGAGTCCATCGCGGACGATGCGGTGAAGAGATTCCTCTTTTCGCAAGAATCGTTGGATTAGCAGATGTTTTTGATGCGCTCAGTTCTGATCGTTGCTATCGGGATGCATGGAAGGACGATAAAGTTCTTGAACATATCCAAGATCAAAAAGAAAAACATTTCGATCCGGAGTTGGTTGAAATTTTCTTTGCGAAACTCGATGATATTTACAGAATTCGTGACTCGAATCCAGATTTATCCTAGAGCATTTTGCTGCAATGATTTTCAAACTGGGCTCAATTCTGGGCGTGACTGCGACTTGCTTCTGCACCTCGTGTGATTGCACAACCCAAGTGCCTTCTTTGCAAAGTTCGAAATTCGGATTTCGCGAAGTCGCCATGGGTTGCGAGATGCGCATTGAACTTTTTGCGCAAAGCACGCAGCAAGCGCAGAGCCTCGCACGCGCCGCGTTCGACCGAGTACATGCGCTTGAAGATGTGCTGAGTGACTACCGAGCAACATCGCAAGTTGGAAGGCTTGCGACGGACTCTGGTACACCAATCCCAATCAGTCAAGAACTTTATGATTCGCTGGAAAGATCGATTCGGATCGCGCGTGCAACAGATGGATGTTTCGATGCGACAATCGGCGTATCAAGTCAACTTTGGCGGCAGGCTCGAAAAGATCGGCTCATTCCAAGCGAGGATGCGATTGCCAGTGCCAACGCGATGGGTGGATGGCGGTTCGTCGAATTGAATTCGTACGCAAATCAACAAGGCCCAACGCTCACCTTCTTGCATCATGGAATTCGTTTGGACTTCGGAGCAATCGGCAAAGGAATCGCCGCACAAACTGCTCTGGAAACTCTTCGCACACTGGGAACAACTGTTGCGATGTGTTCGCTTGCCGGGGATATTGCCTGTGGGGATGCGCCCGCTGGTAGCGATGGATGGGTGGTCGACGTCGAATCTGGAATTGAAGGAGTTCCGTCATGCAGGCTGATTCTGCGCAATCAATGTGTTTCAACAAGTGGCGACGAGTCGCAGCATCTTGATGCAAATGGAATTCGATATTCGCATGTGATCGATCCTCGAACAGGTCACGCAGTCACTCGGCGCATTGCAGCAACGGTTGTCTGTCGCGACGGAGCAGTGGCGGATGCACTTGCAACTGCGTTCTGCGTGGGCGGACCAGAATTACTTGCGCACGTCTCTGATTTGCGGAACGCGCTGGGTGCTGTGTCCATTGGAGATTTTCAATCGAGAGTCGTAGAGATAAAATCGTCTGGACAAAACACGCCAACAATCACCGTCACAAGTGGATGGAATACGTTTGTCGATTCGACTAGCAGCCACCGCGGCCCGGTATCGCCACTGGCGCTTGAAGAAGCGGACCAAACTGCAACGAAGGCGGCATTAGATTCATCGGATCAGAAAGCGCCGCTTCCCAAGTGAATTCTGCGCCAGAATAAGCGGCCATTCGACCCATAATCGCACTCATCGTGCTCTCTGCAACCTGCTTCGTTTCGTTCAGCGGAGTGCCATCAAGAATTGCCTTCTGCAAATCCATATGCTCCTGCACATATGGATTATTGTTTGGCCCCTTAAAGGTCCACGGCTTTTCACCCGTGATCTGCGCAGATCCAGAGGTGAGTCGTGCAACTCCTGTTGTTCCATAAATCACTTCCTCGACTCGACCAGCGGTGCCCTCTTCTTGCCGCGCCATACTGAGTGCAAATCTTGGCTCCGTATCGCCTTCTGCGTGTGGGTATTCGAAGTCAACCGCGAAATGATCAAAAATATTTCCGAATTCGCGCTGATCGGTGCGTGACTGACGACCGCCAACTGCGACGCAGCGCAAAGGATGCGATCCCATCGCCCAATTTGCGACGTCGATATTGTGCACATGCTGTTCAACAATGTGATCGCCCGAAAGCCACGTGTGATAGAGCCAATTACGAACTTGGTTTTCCACATCGCTTCGCATGATTAAAGGCGGAACATTCCAGAGGCTTCCCATGTTCCAGAAAACACGCGCTGCAACGACGCGCCCAATGGCACCATCTTTGATTCGCTGCATTGCTTCCAAATAACACCATTCGTGGCGGCGCTGCGTTCCAGCTGCGACACGCAATTTTTTCGCATCGACTTCGAGAGATGCTGCGAGCATGGTCCGGATTCCAGTTGGATCGACCGCCACAGGTTTTTCGACGAATGCATTTTTCCCCGAAGCAACTGCCGCTGAAAAATGAATCGGACGAAATCCAGGTGGAGTCGCCAAGATGACATAATCGCAAGGAACCGCAATGACACCTTGATATGCGTCAAATCCAGTGAAACATTGAGCCGAAGCGACCTTCGCTCTTTCACCAAATGATTCGAGCCCAGACTGCGCAGATGTGATGCGTTCTGGAAAGAGATCGCCGTATGCAACGATGCGCGCGTCAGGCGAAGCTTCAAGAGCATTGCCCGCGGCACCAGTTCCGCGGCCACCGCATCCGATCACGCCGATTCTGATCTCGCGCTTGCCGCGTGCCGCCACCAATCGAGCCGCACTGGCGTTGCTGGAAACCAATCCTCCGACACCAGCGATTGCAAGTGTTGTCCAAGCAGTGCTCTTCACAAATTCTCTACGATTGATTTTTACCATTGCGTTTTTCTTTCAGAGTTTTTCAAGCTGAAGTTGTTGAACTGACACCAGGATGCGGTGCCTTCAGAATTGGCATTGGATTTTCAAATGATTTCGGGGTGAGATTTTCTCCGGATGTGGTCGCCTCTTCCCACGTGACCTGCTTGCCAGAATATGCGGACATTCGACCCATAATTGCCATGAGGCACGAATCCGCCATGAACTCTCCTTCGTTGATTGTTCGATGTTCGCGAATGGACTTGAAAAGCGTGTCATGTTCGACTTGATACATATCAGGAGTCGGGCCATCTTTTGGGTACTGCCAAATCGTCTTGCCAGAATAATCCTTAATCCAATGTGTTGGTCCCCAACCATTCACCCACGCATAACCCTTTGTACCGTTAATCCAATCGTCATTGTTGTTGTAACAATTCGCTTGCTGACGAGTGGTCAAAACACAGCGCGGACCATTTTCATATTCATAGATGATCGAAAAATTGTCATAAATATCTCCGCGTTCTGGGACATCTTCGCGGCAGAATCGGCTTCCAATTCCAGTGCATTTCGTCGGATGTCGTCCACCCATCGCCCAGTTGATTTTGTCGATTGAATGAACGGCT
>JBEELA010000011.1:0-5185 GCA_041168365.1 Planctomycetota bacterium | reverse complement strand
CATTGCGCTCACATCACCCAATGAAACAGGAACCGCCCATTGCATGTTCTGCGCAGAGTTCCAATCCCATGCGATCATCCGCCCAGTATCGCTCGCGGTCGCTCGAATGGATCCGTTGTGTGGATTCGCAGTGCTCCATGTGTAAGTTGCATCGGTGTCACGCGAGAGAGCTTCCGAAAGATTTGCGACAGTCGAAGTGACAATACCTCCACAACTCGAGAGGGTCGTGGATGTTTGAGTCTGAAAAGTATCGATCGACTTCACACTTGAAGATGCTGGAGGAACCAGTTCTTTCACGATGGTTGTAGTCGCAACGACTCCAGTTGGTCGAAGGGTGGAACTCGGCCGCCACATAAATTCTTTCATCGCAGTTTCGCCTTCGATGTGATATTTGATGCCAGCCAAGATGAATGCCTTGGCAACCGCTTGTGCGCCGGCGTTCAAAATCGCAGTTCCAGTCGGCCCCACAAAGTCGTTGAAACCGCAACAATTGAAGTCATTGTGATCTGCGCCATGCACATAGACCGTATTACGGAATCCAACACTTCTCTCGGCCAGATCAAACGACCACGTGACGCTACTCGTCGGCGTTCCACTGACATCGCCGTCGGCGGCTCCCCAAAGAAGCATAAAATTCGCAGCATGCGGATTTGAAGAATTGACACCCAAGAAATCCGTGGGAGAGATTGGGCAAAGAAACTTAATACTGCTCAATCCATATCCAGTTGGTGTGTATGTCCCATCGAAAATCCGGTCATATCCACGCACAATCCCTTCGCCGCCACGACTGTGGCCAATCCAAGAGGTGCGCGATGCATCAATCTTTCCATTGATTGCGCCGCTCGCAACGGTGGCTTGTTGCGCAATAATCGCATTGGTGTGTTGCAATGTTGTCGTCGAAGATGTCTCGATGCCAGGAACCGTATTGTTCTGATGGCTGATGACGATGTATCCCCAACTTGCCAGATGGGCCCCGAGATAGTCATACCACGTGTATAGATGACCATTTCCATGTGAAATCACAACCAGCGGACATGAAGCCATCGAAGAGATGTTTGTTGGATACCACAGTCGTGCAAGAGTGAATCCCGCAGTCGCGCCGACAGCGGTGTAACTGTTCAGAGTGGTTACTGTGAGAGGTCCAGTTGCAGTTGGATCGCGCGAGATCCAAAGACCAGCACGATCGTCGCCGCCATCGATCAAATCACCAAGCGAAAACCGACCATTTCGATCCATGTCGATGACAAGGTCATATCCACGACCGACTGAAAGCCCGCCATCACCAGAGAGCGTCTGCCCTCCCGTTACTGTAAATCGATTTGCTGAGATTCCCCCACTTGCAAAGGTGATCGGTTGCGCAGCACCCCGAACATCCGTGAGCAAGTCATTCGCGCCCCATTGAGCAGTTGTGCGTGCAGCGACAACAAAGAAATCAGCCGTTGTATCAACTTGAATCGATGTCAATCCAGGATCCACTGCGATCGTGACCGTAGTTCCTGCGATAAATGTCTGCACGAACGATGCGTATGGAGCAACGGTCAATGGAAAACATGCGAGACGAATTTCTGTTGTCGGTTTCGGAGGAGAGCAAATCTGACCCCAGAATGAAACAAGTACCGTCAAATCCGCACCATCCACATATCCGTCCGAATTCAAATCAGCAGTTCCAGATCCACCCCAGTTGGACAAGAGCGTAGAAAGATCAGCTGCGTCGACACGCAAGTCTCCGTTGATATCGCCTGGACAAGCACCCTGTGCTGCGACCGACAGCATTGCAGTGCTTGTAAGTGCAATAACAACTTGAAGAGGAAGAGGTCGACATGTCATATGCCAAGAATACTCCCACATGCGTACCAAACAAAAAGAATCCGCTAGAATTAAAGCATGTCAGTCATCTCAACAGCTCGAAATAGCAGAGTCATTTGGCTTATGGCCTATGCGATTCTTTGTGTGGTTCTTGGTATCTGGGGAGCCTACGACTATTGGGTTCGTATCCCCAAGCATGAGAGTGATTACGCTGCATTTGCGACGACAAAGGAAACATTTGACCGACTTGAGAAACAATCCGCAACGAAGTCTCTCAGTGCAAGCGAGATCACCGAATATGAGGCGGCGAAGAGTGAAATTGCGGGCTATAAAGACGGCGTTCCTGAACCAGTTCCAGCGTATGACAGACCGTTGCAACTTTGGGTTTATGTCATAGGTTGCGGAGTTCTCGGTGCGCCGTGGTGTTTCTGGGGACTTATCAAGCTCCGCCGGCAACGCTTCGAATTGGAAGGAGATGGAACACTGATCGCAAACGAGATTCGGCTTTCACCAGACCAGATCAAATCCATTGACATGTCAAAGTGGATGAGCAAGTCAGTCGCGACTGTTCACGGAACCGGTGGCGAGCAAATCAAGTTGGATGATTACATGATGAAAAACGCCCATCTCATCATTGGACGAATTGCCAATCGTTTCGACCCTGGAGCTTGGAACGAAGATGGAACCAAGTGGAAGCCCGCAGAAGATTTAGCTGGCAAAGAGACTGGCAAAGAAACTGCGAAAAACACTGGCGAAACTGCTGATTCTGGACCACGAGAAACCTGATGCCGCGTGGATTGACCGACCCAACAACCGCAATTGAGAAGCGGGATCGATGCTCCGATCTTGCGCATCGTCCACGCGTTTTGCTTGGAAAGATGGGCCTTGACGGACACGATCGTGGCGTCAAATTGATTGCGCGAATTATGCGCGATAGCGGAATACACGTCATCTATTCTGGACTCTGGCAAACGCCGCGCGGCCTGGCAATTGGAGCGCGTGATGAAGATGTGGACTGCGTTGCTGCATCGATGATGAGCAACTCTCATCTTGTGCTCGTCCCGAAATTGCTGGATGAACTACGAATCATGGGGCGCGGGGATATCGCCGTGAATGTCGGAGGGATTATTCCTCAAGAAGATGTTCCAACGCTGCTCGGTAAAGGTGTCGCTCGCATTTATCACACTGGTACCAGCATGGATCAAATCATCGACAGCGTTCGAGAGTGCGTCAAGGAATATGCGCCGCTGCCAAGCGATGCGAATTCGACGGCAAAACTTGCCCGACTGATGTCGATGGCGAACGAGGGCAAGCTGCCTCCCAACACGCCGCTAAAACGTCCCAAGCGAGTCGTTGGAATCACCGGCGCACCTGGCGCAGGAAAGAGCACACTTGTCGCGGCAATGGCGGCCGAAGCGGTTCGCCGAAAGCACAGAATTGCAGTGATCGCCTTTGATCCAATGAGTCCAATCACCGGTGGCGCGCTCTTGGGTGATCGACTGCGTGTTGACTTCAACGCAGTCGACGAAAATGTTTTTTATCGCAGTCTCGCAATTGTTGGCGAGGATTATCGATCGCTCGATCAACTTGTGGGACTCGTCGGCGCAGCGGGATATGAAATGCTGATCATCGAAACGGTGGGCGCTGGACAGAATGATGTCGCGATTCGTCATCATGTCGATTGCACTGCAGTTGTCACAGTTCCGGGAATGGGTGACAGCGTGCAGATGGACAAGGCGGGCATCTTGGAAATCGCAGATCTGTTCGTGGCAAACAAGGCAGATCATGCAGGCGAAGCTCAACTCGTGCGAGAACTCTTGGATGTTGCTGCCGGTCGCAAGATTTATGAAACAGTTGCGACCCAAGGCAAAGGCATCATCGAACTGTACGAAGCGCTTCTCGAGCAGGCTTGACGACCGCCCACTTCGATGACTTCTGCGTAGACTTCTGCGCTCAACATCTACAACCTTACAGAGCGAGGACACCATGAGCGCAACAAAACTTCCACGGAACACCAACCAAGCACTCGGTATCGGACAATACGCAATCGACTTCATGCAAAGCGGCGATCCCGCTGCAGTTGTCCAAGCGCGAACGATTCTCTTTCACACCGACAGTGTTCTTTGCGGCGCATCTGCGCTGGCACTTGGAACCAACGCGCCGCGATTGCTGCGTGAAGAAGCGCTGGGATATCCAAGAAAAAAATCTGGCGCGCGCGTCTTCGGTTCTGGGAAAACAGTCGCTCCCGAAAAGGCGGTTGTTGCAAACTGTTCGGCAGTTCGCGAATGGGATTCCAACGGAACCAACTTTGGCTTCAACCCTTCGCTCGGGCACACAGCAGGCGAGTTCGGCCACAATGATTTTTATCCCGTCGCTGTTGCAGCTGCAAATATTGCAGGACTTGACGGAGCAGCAACTCTGCGCGGAATGATTGCAATCGATGAGATTCGCGGCCGTCTTGCAGAAGTTTTCAGCCTCAAGACATACAAGATCGATCATGTTGTGCATGGCGCAATCGCTAGCGCAGCCGTCTATGGTGCGATGCTCGGCGCAACGGCGGAAGAAATTGAAAGCGCCATAGGTATGGTGATCGCCCATTACATCCCTTGGCGGGCGATTCGCGCGGGCAAGCAATTGTCGGATTCCAAAGGCGCGTCGGCAGCAATCAGCGCAGAGGTCGCGGTACTTTCAATGCAGCGCTCGATGCGAGGCTTTATGGGGCCGCGCGATATTTTTCGCAATCCAGAAAGTATGTTTCGCCAATTCGAAAAGACAAAAGGTGATAGTCCCTTCGATCTTGTCTTGGGATTTGCAGGCGAAGATTTCGCTGTCATGGGAATGCATTTCAAACTTGGTCTCTATGAGCACCAGTCCGCTGGGGCGCTGCAAGGTTTGATCGATCTCATTGTTGCAAATCCAATGCTGCTCAATCACAGCGCAGAGATCGCTTCAATTCATATCAGCGCGTATGAACCTGCATTTTCAATCATTGGAGACCCTGCAAAGCGCGATCCAAAAACCCGTCAATCGGCTGATCATTCAATGCTCTACATCGTCTCCACCCTGCTTCGCAAAGCGATCGATACACACGAGATCACTGCTGGCGAATCAATGCCAGCGACCAGCGACGATTGGTGGAAGGAAATCATGCTTGGCCCGCATGATTATTCCGCTGAAGCCATAAATGATGTTCGCACGCGCGAGTTGATGGCAAAGATTCAATTCGAACATGGTGGACCAGATTATGACAGTCGATATCCAGACGGCATCCCCACTTCAATCGCAATCGTGATGAAAGACGGCAAGAAATTGGAGAGCGGACTTGTGATGTACCCCTCTGGACACGCTCGAAACACGACGGCGAATTTGTTGGAGATCT
>JBEELA010000010.1:0-2942 GCA_041168365.1 Planctomycetota bacterium | reverse complement strand
CCTCCTGAAGAATCCTGGATTTGATGAAGCGAAATTCAAGATTGCCAAAGGCGATGCGATGGAAGGACTCAAGCAACGTAATGATGATGCTGCCTCCATCAGTGCGCGCGAATGGGGATATCTCGTTTATGGAGAGGATCACTTCGAATCTCGCCAACCAACTGGCGCAGGTCTCGAAGCGCTGACCGATGACGAAATGGAAGATATGGCCGCGAAGATTTTTCATCCTGGCAACATGATCATCTCTGTTTATGGCGACTTCGATCCAAAGACGATGCCTGCGACTCTTGAAAAGGCGTTGGCAGGTTGGGCGAAAGGTCCGAAAGTTGCGCCGCCAACTGCCCCGACTCACCAAATGAAACCTGGCGTTTATTTTGTAGAGAAAGATATTCCCCAAGGAAAAGTCACAATCGGATTGCGCTCAATTCAGCGGGAAAATCCAGACTTTTATGCATACACAGTGATGAATGAAATTCTTGGTGGTGGCGGATTCTCCAGTCGCGTCATGCAGCGCGTTCGAAGTGACGAAGGTCTGGCTTATAGTGCAGGAACTGGATTCCGCGCGGGTGCTTTCTATCCCGGGATTTTCCGCGCCGCATACGAAAGCAAGAGCCCGACTGTGGCGCTCGCAGCAAAGTTGATCTTCGAAGAATTTGATCGAATGCGTACAACACTTGTGAGCGCATCAGAACTCGAAACAGCGAAGAATTCTTTTATCGAAACGTTCCCTTCGACCTTTGCTTCCAAAGCAGGAATGCTTGGCGTTTTCGTCAGCGACGAATGGACGAACCGACCTGCGGGATACTGGGAAAATTATCGCGAGAAGATTCGCGCTGTGACTCCACAGGACATCCAAATGGTCGCGCAGAAATATCTCGTGCCTTCAAATATGACAATTCTTGTTGTTGGCAAGTGGTCAGATATTTCCAAGGGTGATGCGCAAGGCCGAGCAACGATGGAGCAGTTCAATGAAACATTCGGTCCCGCAATCCAATTGCCGATGCGCGATCCAATTTCGCTGAAGCCGATTGCAACGTCTGCTTCTGCCCAGCCTGCAGCCCAACCTGCAGCAACTGGAGGTTGAGCCAGCATTCGGTTTGATCACTGTTTCCCGAGCGCCCAGCGCAATTCGGGCATTCGCAGTATCCGTGCGCCAACAAAGAATGTTCCGCCGCCGAGGATGACCATTCCCATCAACACGCTGGCCATCACCAGCCAACTTGCTTCGCTTGGAGCGAACATCATTGCTCCCGCAAGCACACCGCCCATCACGGCGGAAACGAGAAGCGTGCGCAACCAACTTGTGCGCACATCGCCAGTGATCATCGGTCCAACGTGGTGCGCGAGCAATCTTTGCAAGATGATCATTTGCAGGATTGCGCAGAATGCTGTGGAGAGCGCGAGGCCAGCCGTCCTGAGCGGAGTCCAAATGAGCGTGATGTTGAGAATGAAATTGAGCACCACCATGCTCATCGCAACCATGACTGGCTTCATCGGTTCGCCACGAGCATAAAACGCTCGGGTTAAAACTTGGTTGGCGCTATATGCCCAAATCGCAGGCGCATACGCCAGCAAGATTGTTGCGACTCGCTCGGTGTCTTCTGGGGAAAACGATTCGCCTTGAAACACTGTTGCGGTCAGTGGAACGCGCAGCAACATCAAGCCGATGCTTGCGGGAAATCCGATAAACATCACCAAACGCAGGGCACGCGCCATCGAGTTTCGAAATGCCTCTGGATTGTTTGCCTCGCGCGAAAGCTGGGGGAAAATAGCCGTTGCGACGGATATTCCAAAGACTCCAAGAGGAAATTCATACAGTCGCTGCGCGAATGAAATCGAAGCCATCGATCCTTCTTGAAGCGGATATGCGATTCCAAAAATCGTCGGACCAATCAAGGTTGGATAACTTGCGATCAGTCCATCGACGAAAGTGTTGACCTGCAGGACTCCAAGTCCAAGCGCCATGGGAATTGCTTGGCGAATGACCTGTATGAATTTTTGTCGTGACTCGGGACAGATCACACCGCGTTGAACTTCAAGTCCACGAAGCGACCACGCACTCCAGATCCATTGCAAGACGCCTGCCACCAACACACTGATTGCGACAATTGTGATGTGCGTGTTGGAGTTGAGTGGATCGAAACCGATTCGTCGCATCATCGTTGGCGCCAATCCGATGCTCGTCAACACAATCATCAAGTTCAAAATGATTGGAGCCGCCGCAGTCGGACCAAATCGGTGATGAACCTGAAGCACCGCTCCCATTAATGCGACCAGACAAATGAGCGGCATGTATGGAAGAAGAATCCCGACCATACGCGCGGACAAGATCGCAGAATCCTGACCGCCGCTTGGCCAGAAGATCCACAATATGACTTCGCCCGAAATGCAGACTGCGGCGAGAAAGACTGCCACGCGCGAAAGGACCATTCGAGCAAGCGCCTTGGCAACGGCTGGGTCTCGATCCTGAACTTGTGCATACACGGGCAAGAAACTGGAAGTCAGGGCTCCTTCGCCGAAAAGACGGCGAAAGAGGTTTGGCACCATAAATGCGAATGAAAATGCGTCGGTGACCACTCCAACGCCAAAGACACGACTCATCGCTGCGTCGCGAGCCAAGCCAGTAATCCGGCTGAGGAATGTCAACGCGGAGATGGTTCGTGCATGAAACTCAAAGCTTCTGGCCATGGGAGAAGGTAGATTTACCCATCGGCTCAATGAGACCATTTGCACCAATCATCGCCACGCTTGTTCTGGTTGTGGCATCGATATTTTTCCAAGTCAGCTGCAGCAGCCCGCCAGAGATGGTCCTGGAAAGTGATATCCCAAATGTTCAGGGACTCGAACCGATCATCACCCGCAATATTCAGCGCAGCGGCGAACAAGTCGATGCGGTCGAAGTGCTTTACCGCGGCGATATCACGGCGACCCAGAAAAATGTT
>JBEELA010000009.1:0-6768 GCA_041168365.1 Planctomycetota bacterium | reverse complement strand
AAGAACGTTCGAGCGAGAATTTGATTCGCCACCGTGGGCAGCGGAATGATTTGAACCCCGACGAGTTTGCAAGCCGAGCCAGAGTCTGCGTAGTTGTATTGGCGCGCTCCAGAATCCACCGCGCATCATTTCACTTTCAAAAGATCTGCCCAGCGGGTTGTGTAACAAGGCGTGCGCATCTTGGCTTGCATTTCCCATGCAGGAGCTTCGCTTGGACTTGTGTTCCCGCACGCGCCAATCTTCAGAGTGTTCCTTCCCATGCGTGCATTGATCGCATCCATCACTTTCATAACCTTTGCATCTTGGGAATGTTGACCCTGGTCGTCAAAGAGCGAAAACTGCACTGACGCGCTTGGACGAATATCCGAAAAAATCACGCCAGCTTTTTTGTATTCAATGCCCTCGCGAAAAATCTGTTCAAGCACACGGTTGGCTGCTGCGCTCAATCGGACAGTGGACGATGTGCCCGCATCCATCTTGATCATGCCCGAGTTGTAATACTGCGGTCCATCTTTGAATCGATTGGTCTGAACAAACACGCTCATTGTGTGGCAAATGCCGTCTTGGCGACGCAGTTTCTCGCATGCACGCGTGACATAGTTCGCAACAGCTTCTTGCAATTCTGCCAGCGTGTACACCGGCCGTCCAAAAGATTTCGAACAAACGATTTGCTTGCGATCCTCTTGAATCATCTCAAGCGCTAAGCAGGATTCTCCGCGTAATTCCAAGACGATGCGCCGCCCAACAATCGTGAGCAACTTTTGCATCTCATCCAAATTTGCATCGCGAAGTTGCTTGGCCGTGCGCACACCAGCATGATTCAATTTGGCGGCACTGCGTGCACCGATACCCCACACGTCCTCGACTGGCAATGCGTGCAGAACTTCTTCCTGCGTCGCACGGTCGCACAGATTCAACACGCCATCGTTTCTATTATTTTTCTTCGCGACGCGGTTTGCCACCTTCGCCAATACTTTTGTTGGACCAATTCCAATTGCAGTTGGGATGCCAGTATCACGCCGCACCACTCGGCGAATCTCGCGTGCGTATTCGCTCAAGTCACGATTTCCAAAACCGTCGAGCGACAAGAACGCTTCGTCAATGCTGTATACCTCCATCTCTGGAGTGAACTGCGCCAAAGTGGACATCATGCGCGCTGAAAGATCGCCATAGAGCGCATAGTTCGATGAATACACCCGAACTCGATTGCGCTTGACGATGTCCTTGATCAAATGCAATGGATCGCCCATCTTGATGCCCAACGCCTTTGCCTCGTCGCTGCGCGAAACAGCGCATCCGTCATTGTTGCTCAACACAATCACGGGTTGATTGTTCAGCGACGGATTGAAGACGCGTTCGCACGAGCAATAAAAACTATTGCCATCGACAAGAGCAAACACATTTGGTGTTGCGGGAGAAGGAACGCGCGGCGTGCTCATTTGAGACTGTGGATCACATTCGTGCAGACGCCCACAACCTCGAACTGCATTCCTTCCACAATCACAATGTCCTGATATGCAGGATTTTCTGCTTTCAAAGTGATTTTCGAATTGCGGCAGATGTAACGCTTGACCGTGAATTCTCCGTTGACTATTGCAAGCACAATCGATTTGTTACGAGGTTCTTTTGATCGGTCCACAATCAACAAATCATCGGGATGAATGCCCACGCCAATCATCGAGTCTCCAGCCACGCGCACAAAAAATGTCGCGGATGGTTTGTCGATCAGATATTCGTTCAGGTCAAGCTTCTTCTCTATATAGTCATCTGCAGGACTTGGAAAACCACATGAGACGGCGCATCCAAAAAATGGAAGTCGCACACTGGGCTTGATCGCAGATTTTTTCTTTGTTGAAGTTGGCACTTTGTCTTGCTTCAATCTTATCCTCGCCCCCCTTTCGAAAATGTGCGGATTGCGCGCGCTGAAATGCGCGCCTTACTGAATTTTGTTTGTATTCATCAGCAGGAACAGGACCATCAATATTCGCGGCATGAAGCACATTGAGCGATTGCGTTTCCGTTTTCTGGGAAAGATTGAAATCGTATTTCAAGTTTGACTTTTTAGAAGCTGACGAGGCACTCACTCAGGAAAAATCGCTTGAAGATTTCGCGAATTCGCTTGGCGTGTCTTTGATGACTCTGCATCGATGGCGAACGGAGTACGGATCCACTGACCTCAACGCCTCTGCGAATCATCGCCTCACGGAGTTCCTGGCAACGCATTGACGAAGCTGATCTTGAAATCAGCAAATGCAGTGACTTTTTGAATCTTGAAGTCTGGAAGTGCGGTGACAATCTGCCACTTGCCGGCAGAATTGGCGAGCGCCGTGACCTCCTGCACTCGAAGGTCTTCGAGCGCAGAGACAACTTCGACCTTGTAGTCGGGGAATGCCGTTACATACTGAATCCTGCCGAAAATTTTCTTGACATCAGGTTTCGCAGGCGCGATGTTTGCCCCTCCTACGTGGGAAAGCGTGAGGGTCAGCGTGGCGATGATGATCGCAAGGAACGGCAATCGATTGAGTTGCTTCTGCATGATTTGGTTCTCCGGAAACAGCGTGCTTGAAAGGAATTCGCTTTTCGAGTGTCGAGGGCAAGTGCCCAACAAGTCCACTGTAAAACGACGGTTCCGAGTGATAAGTGTAACTACTCGATACTGATGTGCGAATGCCTCGCGACACTGTGCCACCTTGGCGATCTTCGCCCTCTTGGCAGAGCAGTTTGCGCTCGTTCCCCTAAAAAGTATCGGTGGTGTTCGCATGTGGGTCTCGCACAGCTCCTGCAGGGCCAAGGGCAATTACCCATAATGAGTTGCGGGATTTCTGGTCCGTGATGTCACATTTCTGCATGTTCTGTGCGGATTTTACGAATCAGCGCTTCGTGGCAGCAATGCCATTCTTCGAAAACTCGCGGATCGCAGCAGCGCAACCCTCATCGCATGCTTTCGCCGCAGCATCACCGCCTTGATTGCTTGCAGCAAGAACTGCAAATCCTTTCTCGGGCGAGAGCCAAGCAACGCAATACCACAGCGTGTTTGAACCTGAGTGCGTCAAGACCTTGCCGCCCCACGCGCGATCGGCGGTCATCCATCCGAGAGCTTCAAACGGTTCGATATCACCGCGCCCATGAAGATGTACGAGTTGAGTTGCCGCTCCAGCAAGCGCCGCAGGTGGCTCTGCACCAAGATGAAATGCGATGAACTTCGCCCATTCGCCAACCGGCATATGGAGCGTGCCAGCTGGCGCAATCGAATTGGGATTATCCATATCGCGCGGCGTTGCATCTGCAGCGTGCCCACTAGGGGAATCTTCATTTGACTTCATGGGAATTCCGAATCCGAAATCTTTGATTGTCAGCGGCACAAGCACGCGCTCTGCAAGCAGGGATTCAAAATCTTTCCCACTCGCAATCTCAATCATTCGGCCAGCAATTGCATAACCCTGATTGGAATATGCAAATGTCCCACGAGTGGGTGCAGGCGCGCGCGCAAGCATGCTGCGCACAAAAACCGTGCGACATTCTTTAGGCGAATCAGTGCAGGAAAAAGCTTCTTTCCAATCTTCGGGCGAAGGCGCAGATGAAGCGCCGCTGCGATGACGCAGAAGCTCCTCGAGTGTCGCGCCTTTCCAATCGGCATGCATTGCAGGAATATCACTGCCGAGCAACTCTTCAACGGTACTCGTCCATTTAATTTTTCCATCCGCAACAAGCACTGCGCACAGCGTCGCGGTGAATGCTTTTGTGCACGATCCAAGATGCATTCGATCGGTGGCGGTGATCAAGTTGCTCTTGCCTTGTTGACGAATGCCATCGACTGCGATCGACTCGACTCCACTTTTTGTGACGATCGCCACAACCAAACCTAGTATTTTATTTCGTACACGAATCTCTGCGACTGACGCAGAGAGTTCTTGCGGCCCAGCGTTTACGTTCTGGGACGAGACGAACGATCCACTAATTGCGCAAACGAGAATCATTCTGATCGTCCAGTGCAACATCTGTACAGAGTACGACAGGCATGATGTGCCTTGTGCGATGACTGATGAGATGATTGGTCAGCGTTCGACGATCGCACTGTCTGCGATTCGCAACTCTTCAAACAGCGTCACTGCATCCGACGCTAAACAAACTCGCTCACGCGTTGCGATGCTCGAGAAAATTCGACTGATACGGTGCAGAACTTGAATGTGCTCTGTGATCTTGTCCGGCGGAGAAGCGAGCAGCACAATCAAACGAACTGGCCGACGATCGATTGCGCCAAATTCGATCGGCAGAGAGGGTCGCCCGATTGCGATCGCGGGGCGCAAAACGCTCGCACATTTTCCGTGGGGAATTGCCAAGCCTTCGCCAATTCCCGTCGATCGCTGTTGTTCTCGTTCCCAGACTGACTTCTTAAAAAGTCCTGGATCGGTCACCGCGCCGATGCTTGCAAGCGCATCAACTAATTCTTCCAGCGCGCCGCGACGATCAGTCGCAAGCAGCGGAACTCGAATCGCCTTTGAATCGAGGATGTCAGCAATGGAGAAGTTCATGATCACTGGAAGTCGCAGGATAGCAATGTTCAATTACTTGGCATACTGGATCGGATCAATTCGGCGCGATCTTCGGCAATTTTCTGCTGTGTCTCGTCACCAATTTGCCGATAAGCCTCGGCGAGAAGTCCAAAAAGTTTTGCCTCATTTGGCGCAAGCTCGATCGCAGGAGTCAGTGTTGTTATGGCATCCGCTGGACGCTGAAGCCGCAACTCACCGAGTGCAATGGCAGCACTGATCGCAACATTCTTCGGATCATTCGCAAGAGAATTCCTGGCGATAGCGATCCCCTCCTCGACATCATTTGTGGTGCCATGTTCGATGAGCAGCATCGAAAGTCGGCGGATCGGAAATGTCGAACCTGTCTGACTCTTCGCAACATCTCGTGCGATTAAGATCGCTTCCTCGAAGCGTTCCTCTTGCAGCAGACGACCAACTTGCTCGTCAACGATTGTGATCCATGTCGGATGCGCTGCGACAACCGAGCGAAACCACTCCGCAGATTGCTGGTCTTTCTGCTGCGCATCTAGAACACGAGAGAGAACCGTGGCGATCCACTCTTGCGGATTTTCTTCCCATGCTTGAAGCAGTAACGCTTCGCTTTGTGGAAACTCCCCGAGGACTGCATGTAACCAAACAATGCGCGTGAGAACATTTTCGTTTCTGGGAGCGAAGATTGCCAAGCCGCCTGAATTGATCGAACGGGTGAGGCCATACCACTTCAGCCCATCACGCGCGGCAGACCGCATCGCTGGCGAGACTTCGCTTGGCTTTTGAGAGAAAACTTGCGACTCTGGCAACTGAACGATCAAATCACTTCGATAGGCCATCCATCCACTGACATTGACTGCGAAGTTGTCAGCAAGACCCAACGAAAGGCATACGGTGATCGCCATCCATGCAAATCCCAATGGTTGGATTCGATGTTGACGAACCAAACTTATGCGATGAAATCCCGTCGGTAATCGCAGAAAAATGTGCCATGACTTCCATGCCATGAATGCGAAGCAAGCGGCAATTCCGGAAGCGAACAAGAGCGGAACTGTTGCCTTAGCGGCACTTTCTCCGAATGGAAAATAGACGGCATAGAAAGCAAACAACGCCGCCGCCAAAAGAGCGAATTCACCAGACCAAGAAATATCCCACTTCTTGACTGCGGTCGGAGCTTGCGGAATTCCCACTGCGGGTTTTCCAAATCCAAATGAGAGGGCTTCTTTGGGACAAACTGAAACACAATCCATGCACTTCATACAGCCAGGATCAACCACCATTCCATAGAGCGCGACTTCTTCATGCACTCGAACATTGGAAGTGCAGACAGCAGTGCAGTGACCGCATCCTTCGCACGCATCCGAAACGCGAATGCGGCCGATTGCCAATTCATCAACTGGAGCGAACACGCCACCATATGGGCAGGCATATGTGCAATATCCCTTTTGTCCAAGAAACCAAACAGTCACGAATCCACAAACCAAGAGAAATGGGATCGCCATCATCAGTCCAGGGAAAGTCGTCCAATAGTCCGACGTGGTCATCTTCCACGAGAGCGCCATGGGCACAAGATCTGGCTGCAGGATTGGCGCAATTGCGAATCGATAGACCAATGGCCAAACGAACATATACGCGGCGAGCCCAACGGGAATCCAGCGCAACAAACGCGATCGAAATGCCTTCGGGCGAATTCCGCTTTTGTGCAGCAAAGAACCGCAAAAATCTTGCAGCATCAAAATGTGGCAACCCCATCCACAGAACCAGCGGCCCAAGATCGCCGTCGAAAGAATTGCGATAGCGAAGAAGATAAATCCAACTGTGACTACTCCATGCTTGATCGTCTCCATCGATTCGCTCGGTTCGATCGGTGCAAGAGTCACGCCCACTGCAAGCCACTGAACAATATGGACGATCATCAATAATTGAACGATGACAAGAATCGTGAATCGTCGCACGGTCATTCGCGACTTGCGAATCGGCTGATTCGCAGGGATCGAACAGACTCTTTGGGTTGCGAGAAGCGGCAGCGAGACAGGTGATTGGGACATCGATGTAATCATAACCCTCATCTGTGACCGCTCGTCCTATACTTGTCGTTCTTAATGGCTAGGGACTACTACGAAGTTTTGGGAATTGCTCGAACGGCGACAGCCGAAGAGGTTCGTCGTGCTCATCGCAAACTTGCGAAGGAATTTCATCCAGACAAAAATAAATCGCCAGAGGCTCCGAAGCGTTTTTCAGAATT
>JBEELA010000008.1:0-2816 GCA_041168365.1 Planctomycetota bacterium | reverse complement strand
CGAATCTGTGCGTGCGCAAAGTGGAACGAATCGCCAAGGCGGCGATGGTCTCGTTGATGCCGGAACTGCCGAAGAATTTCTGGTGATGCTTGATCGTGCAGAGGGGCTGTACAAGGATTATTTGGGGCTCACTGAAAAAGGGGTGGCGCGTGAATTGGCGCGAGCAGCGCTGCCAGTTTCGGTTTATACGGAGTGGTATTGGAAGTGTGACTTGCACAATCTGTTCCACTTTCTTTCGCTTCGTATGGATCCGCACGCGCAGTATGAAATTCGTGTCTTCGCCGAAGCGATGTATGAGTTACTGAAGCCAATCGTTCCAATTTCGTGCGAAGCGTTCGAGGATTACCGACTCGGCGCCATGCATTTGACGAAGTTGGAGATCGAGTCAATCAAGTCGGGATCACCGCTTGCGACAACCAATAAACGCGAGCTTGCAGAGTTCGAGGCCAAGTGCGCGCAGTTGGGAATTGCAATGCCTGTGGCTGGCGCAATGCCGGCGGCAAAAGCCATCGGTTGAAATTTTGCGGCTTTGCGGCGGCAGCGAGTGCGCGGCGGATCAATATCCAGCGTCGGCAGGAACGACAGCAACCAATCCCAGTAAGGGAGTCGTTTCGTCGCGCTGAATCTGTACTAAGACCAAAGGCGTTGGCGCACGAGTTCGCCAGAAACCTCCAGGCTGCGGACATTGACCCCAAACATCACGGAAATCTGTGATCGTAACTTCGATGGTTTGTCCGGCCAAAATTTCTGTGATGTGTTTCATGTATCTGCGATTCACCCAAACATCGACTTCACGATAATCCGTGGCAGTCCCATTGATGATTTGTAGCACGGTTTCCTTCGGAACGGCTTGCATCTGAATCACTTCAGCTTGCAAAAGCAATTCGGGATATGCCCGAGTTGCCAGCGCAGGGTCATAAAGAGGAGCGGTGCAACCTCCCAGCGTCATAGCGACCGCTCCAACTGCAAGCAGCGCAAGTGAGCTGACAATCGACAGCGGGGTAGTCGCCCAACAAGAGATGGATCGGCATTCGATCATTGAAAGACAAGTGTATGAGATTGCTCCGTAGACTTTGGGGTATGAGCGTCGAACTGAACCCAAGTGAATTGCCTCCGCGAAAACTCTCGCGTTCACCTGCGGAAACCGCGAAATTGGTGCGGGTTGATCCGCGAGTGCAGGCACTTTTGCCAAGATTCGACGCGCCGTTCTTTCAGGCTGGGCTTGCGGGATATTCCGATGGAGCAATGCGATTGATTGCGCGAAGGCACGGCTGTCCATTCTGCGTGACAGAGGCGTTGCTTGATCGAACGCTGCTCAATGGAGGCAAAGGAAAAATTCGCGAGGACCCAGATTTGATCGCCACCGAATGTGGGATGGGCGAAGTCGCTGACAACATTGCTGCGACTGTTGATGACCATCCGCTTGCCGGTCAAATCATGGGATCGAAAGCAGACGAAATGGCGCGCGCCGCAGACATCATCGTCAAGATGGGACATGATGTTGTCGATGTGAATCTCGCATGTCCCGTAAAGAAAATTAGCGCGAATAATCGAGGCGGACATTTCTTGGCGCATCCTGATGAGGCGATCAACATTCTGCGCGCTGTGGTCGAAGCAGTTGCGGGTCGTGTGCCTTGCACTGTGAAACTTCGACGCGCTTATGACGACACTTCGCAGATGGCAAAAAACTTCGAGCGTATTTTTGATGCTGCGTATGAATGCGGTTATGCCTGGACGACTGTGCATTGCCGTACGGTCGAACAGAAATATCACGGTCCCGGTCGTTGGGAATTTCTTACGGATTTGACGGCGCGTCATCCAGACAAAATTATTTTCGGCTCTGGTGATGTCTGGACCGTCCAAGATATTTTCGCGATGTTGGATCAATGTGGAGTCAGTGGAGTCAGCGTCGCACGCGGATGTATTGGAAATCCCTGGATTTTCAGGCAAGCGCGCGAAATGATGGCGGGGGGAGAGCCTACTCCTCCAACGATTGCCGAACAGCGCGCGGCACTACTTCAACATTTCGAACTCGCAAAGTTTCTTTATGGCGACAACGCCACGGGAAAACGTATGCGCAAGTTTGGAATCAAGTTTGCGGCGCATCATCCGCAGGCTGTCACGGTTAAAACCGAATTCATTCGCTGCGAAAATTCTGCGGAGTGGCAAGCGGTGATTGAAAAGTTCTATCAAACAAATCCATAATCACCCTGCACAGAACTCCGATTGCAAGCACACTGCGCCAAGTTTACTTATTCGCAATTGGGCTGAGAATATTTTGCGGCAAGCGCGGGTGAGGCCAATAGACATTCGCCGCTCCAGGCCCCGGAGACATATCTGGATTACCCGCACGACCGACGACAAGAAATGGAATTGCACTGCGAATTTCACCTCCCAAAATTGGCCGCATGCAACCAAGCGCCACTCGATATCCATCGTGCACATCAAATGCCGCGTCGGGTGCATTCAATCGTTCGCCAGTGCGTGCGCCAAATTCCCATGACGTTCCTTCCACATCTGCGGGGTGGAATAAATAGACCGCTCCGCTTCCTTCTCCTTCGTCGTGATCTTCGCCCGCAGCAATTGGGTTGCAAGATTCTGAAGCTCCAACTGCAATTATTCCTCTGCGAATACTGAGCGACATTCCAAATGCTTCCGGGCGATATTGCAAAACTCCACACCATGGATGCGGCGAGGTCAACACAAAGATCGCTTGCCACGCTTCGCCTTCACTTTCAGTTGGCTTGAATAGGTGCACCACTCCAGCGTGATATGGAAATGCCTGTGATTGCAATGGAGTCTCGCGTGGCGCGCCG
>JBEELA010000007.1:0-2880 GCA_041168365.1 Planctomycetota bacterium | reverse complement strand
GCAAGGAAGTCCCGTCGTGCCATACGACGATCCCACGCTGCTCTTTACGAATGCGGGGATGAATCAATTCAAGGATGTCTTTCTTGGTCGAGGAACTCGGCCATACACGCGCGCAGTCAATTCGCAGAAATGCATTCGCGCTGGTGGAAAGCACAACGATCTTGAAGATGTTGGAAACGACGTCTATCACCATACTTTTTTCGAGATGCTTGGCAATTGGTCATTCGGTGATTACTTCAAAGAAGAATCCATTGCGTGGGGATGGGAATTGCTCACTGGAACATTTGGATTGAATCCCGATCGAATCTATGCAACATATTTCGGCGGTGATGCAAAGGCAGGACTGGAACCCGACACGGAAGCGCGTGCGATTTGGCTGCGCTTTCTGCCTGAAAATCATGTGATTCCTGGCTCGATGAAAGATAATTTCTGGGAGATGGGCGAAAGCGGTCCATGCGGTCCATGTTCCGAAATTCATTTCGATCGCATTGGTGGACGCAACGCTGCTGCGCTGGTGAATTCTGGTGATCCAGATGTCTTAGAAATTTGGAATCACGTTTTTATCCAGTTCAATCGTGAAACTGATGGGACACTGAAGCAACTTCCCGCACGACATGTCGACACCGGTATGGGACTGGAAAGACTGGTGAGTGTGATTCAAGGCAAGCGATCAAATTATGACACGGATCTTTGGTCCCCGATTTTTTCTGCGATCCATGAAGTGACAGGAGCGCGACCGTATGGCGGCGTCTTGAATGATCACATCGATATCGCATACAGAGTGATCGCCGATCATGTTCGCTGTTTGACTGCAGCGGCATGCGATGGCGCTGGCCCTGGAAACGAAGGTCGAAATTATGTTCTGCGCCGCATTCTTCGTCGCGCTGCGCGACATGGGCGACAAACTCTTGGAATGGATCGACCATTTGTGTTTGAACTTGTGCCAGCAGTCGTTGAGACTTTGGGAAAAGCGTTTCCAGAGATTCTTGTCGGAGCAAAGAAAGCGACAGAGATCATTCGTGCAGAGGAAGAAATCTTCGGCCGTACGCTGGGACGAGGCATCGCACTCTTTGACGAATCAGCTACTCGCGGCGCTCATGCAAAACCGCCACGAATCGCAGCTGAAGATGCGTTTCTCCTTCATGACACATGGGGATTCCCCATCGATCTGACTCAAGTCATGGCAAGCGAACGAGGAATGGACATTGATCTTGAGGGTTACAAAGCTCTGATGGAACGCGCTCGCGAAACAAGTCGAGCAGTTGCGAATGATGCGCCACAGTTGGAATTGACTCCAGATGCGCTTTCAAAACTTGCTGTATTGCATGTGCATGCAACGAATGACACTTCACGCGACAGTGGACGACCGATGCGTGCCCATATCGCTGCGATTTGGGATGGAAAAGATTTTCTCCCATCAATTTCAGTTGGGCAGACATTTGGACTCGTGCTTGACAAGACCTGTTTTTATGCTGAATCCGGGGGTCAGGAAGCAGACCACGGCGATATTCGCGCTGGACATATCGATGGCGGCGGCGCACTTGGAGATGGCAACGCACTTGGATCGCATGGCGTCTTCGAAGTGAACGACGTCAAGAGGTTTGGCGATTACATCTTGCATATTGGCCAAGTCCATTCAGGAATCATCCGCGCAGGTGATGCAGCAGAAGTTGCGCTGCGCCATAGTCGACGCGAAGCGATCCGAGCAAATCACACCACAACACATCTCTTGAATCTCGCACTACGCGAAGTGGTCGGAGATGATGTGCAACAACGCGGATCACTTGTTGCTTCGGATCGACTTCGATTTGACTATTCAGGATCGGCGGCTCTTTCCCCCGCCGACGCAGTACGTGTTGAAAGCATCGTAAATGAAGCGATTTCGCGCAAACTTCCAGTGCACATTGCGAACGTGGACCTTTCGAAAGCACGTGAAATCAATGGAGTGCGTGCTGTCTTTGGGGAGCGATACCCAGATCCAGTTCGAGTGGTCTGTATTGGATCCACAATCGAAGCGCTGCTCTCAGTTCCAAGCGATCCAAGGTGGAAGGAGTTGTCCACAGAGTTTTGCGGAGGCACGCATTTGCAAACGACTGCTGAAGCAGGGTCTTTCGTGCTGCTTTCAGAAGGTGCTTCATCCGCAGGTGTTCGAAGATGTTTCGGATTGACAGGAGACGCCGCACGCGCCGCGAAGGATTCCGCAGTCGAACTCATTCGTCGCATCGATGCTGTTTCATCGCTTGACGGAGATGCGATGCTGGCTGAAGTCGCGGAGATCGTACGATTAGAAACGACGCTTGCCATCGGTATCGTTGCTCGGCGAAATGTCCTGCCACGAATTGAAGCGCTGCGTGAACGCGCAAAAGATGTGCGCAAACAACAAGAAGGAGCGACACGCGATGGAGCCCTTGCACAAGTGGATGAAATCGTGCAGAAACATGCGGCGGGCGATGCGACCAAGCCGCTCATTGCAATTCTGACAGGAGCAAATCCTGCCGCGCTGATTGCGGCGATCGATTCAGCACGCACTCGTTTGAGCGATACTCCAATCTTGTTCTTAAGTCCCGATGAAGCCAACTCGAAAGTTGCGATTGTTGCTACAAGCCCAAAGTCTGCGATTGCACGGGGAATCAATGCTGGTGAATGGGTCAAGGTCACGGCGCTCGCATGCGGAGGGTCTGGCGGTGGAAAACCAGATATGGCGCAAGCTGGCGGAAAAGATCCATCGAAAATCGATGATGCGGTTGCAGCGGCGGTTGCATTTGTGAATCGTGCTTGAAACAAGTCACAGCCCGCGGCGCCATCTCGCCATACCTCCCAAAGAAATGACGGCACAGACGAGCCCAACGAGTGCGATCGATCCGATCGAAGCGAACTGAT
>JBEELA010000006.1:0-6727 GCA_041168365.1 Planctomycetota bacterium | reverse complement strand
CGCTGGCCATACTGGATGAACCATTGCTCTCGGTGATTTCGCTCGTCAGACGAACGGTGTAAGGAAAGTCTTCCGCACTTGGCAGGATGGCGAGCAGCGAACGTTCGGCGAGTGCGCCGTGCCCGATTTCGCGTCGGCCTGGTCCTGTGATGCGTCCAGCTTCGCCGGTGCAGAATGGAGGGAAGTAATAATGCAGATAGAACTTCTTCGCATATTCAGGCATCAGTCCGTCAACGATTTGCTCATCCTTGGTCGTGCCGAGTGTGCAAGTCACGATGGACTGCGTCTCGCCACGTTGGAAGAATGCTGAACCGTGGGTTCGAGGCAAGAGCGCCACGCTCATATCGAGCGGTCGAATTTGTCGAAGCGGACGACCATCGGCGCGGATGCCTTTTTCTGCAACCAGATAATGCGTGATCTTCTTTTCAAGAATGCGCAGGCATTCTTTCGCTTCACGCATTTTGCGCTCAGCAATTTGGTGGTCGCTATAACTCAAACCAGGAGCCAACTGGAAGAACGAGTCGATCGTCCATTTCTTAACACGATCAACTTCTGTGTTTCGAGCGTGTTTCCCGTTGATTTGTCGAGCTGCAAGCAATGGCTGATATGCCTTCTCTTTCACGATCGCCATAACTTCTGCTGATGGCGCGGTTGAATCACCAGCGCGCTTGGCAGGAGCTCCGCACTTTGCGTGCAGTTCATTGATGAGATCGAGGATTGGCTTGACGCCATTTTCAAGTCCGAACTTGATCGCAGCAAGCATGTCGGCTTCGCTGATTTCTGCAGCGCCGACTTCAATCATGTTGATGCCATCAGAGTGTCCAGACAAGACGAGATCAAGATCGCTGAATTCCATCTGTGCTTGTGTTGGATTGATGATGAAGTGTGGCTGATCATCAATGAAGATGCGTCCGACGCGCACCGTTGCGACTGGTCCATTGAATGGAGCGTCAGAAATGTGCAGCGCAGCGGATGCAGCTGAACAACCAATCACGTCTGCATCATTCTGTCCGTCATGGGAGAGAACGAGAACTTGCAATTGAACTTCATCCACGAAACCATCTGGAAAGAGCGGACGAATCGGTCGATCCATCATTCTCATCGTGAGAATTTCCTTCTCGCTCGGTGGTCCTTCTTTCTTGCGGAAACCGCCTGGATACTTGCCAGCTGCTGGTGCTTTTTCACGGTAATCGCAGGTCAAAGGGAAGAAATCGATGCCTGCGCGCGGATTCGCGCGGACGGCGGTCGCGAGGACCACAGTTTCTCCATAAGTTGCGAGGACTGCTCCGCTGGCGAGCTTGGCAATCTTGCCAGTTTCAAGTCGGAAGATTCGTCCTCCGATTTCTTTCTCTACGCTGACGTGTGGTTTTGTTGTCATGACTATGCCTTTCTAAACGAGGTGATAAAAGTCGCGTGATTCATGAATTTGAATTGCGACAAAATGAGAACCCCGAGAAGGGCAGAGGCCAAATCGCATCATCCCGTGGACTGCGAATTGGCGACTGCCTTTGCGGGGTGTAAAGAACTACTTGCGCAGTCCGAGTTTCTTGATGAGCGAGGAGTAATCTGCGCGGCGAGTTTCTGCGAGATATCGCAGAAGACGATTGCGCTTGCTGACCATCAACAGAAGTCCGCGGCGACCCGCGTGATCCTTCTTGTGAGCCTTGAAGTGGGCTTGGAGCGAATTGATACGCTCAGTCAGAATTGCGATTTGAACTTCAGTGGATCCGCAATCGGTCGCGTGTTGGCGGTGAGCCGCGATGACTGGTGCTTTTTCTTGTGTGGTGATCATTGTTGTCTTGTCTTCTTTCGCTGGACGTTCGTCACGAACGCCTATGTTTGTTCCTTAGATTTGAGCATCGAAGAGTACCAAAGTCAGTCAAAGTGGTCAACGGTGGGCAAGCGGGGAGATGTTAGAACAGCCGATAACTCTTCTATGAATCTCTTGGATCTCCAACTCACGAGCAGACTGCCAACGTCCAATCCCGATTGCCACCTATCCTGCGGCAATGAAGAGCGCTGCCGAAGGTTTGCGAGGGACAACTGATGAGTTTGTGGTCCTCAGCGCCAAGATCGAGCAAGGCGGCGGCGCGAGTGGTGTCGAGCGTCAGCATCGTCATGGTCGGCTGACTGCTCGCGAACGAATTGGTTTGCTTCTTGATCCTTCTTCTGCGCAGTTCGAATGCGGACTTCTCGCAGGATGGAATATGTACAAGGAGTATGGCGGCGCGCCAGGCGCGGGAGTCGTGACCACGATTGGTCAGATCGAAGGACGCATCTGCATGGTGATTGCAAACGATGCGACGGTGAAGGCTGGCGCATTTTTCCCGATGACCTGCAAGAAAATTATTCGTGCGCAGGAAATCGCACAGCGTGCGCGATTACCTTTGATCTATCTCGTCGATAGTGCGGGAGTTTTTCTTCCACTCCAGGAAGATGTCTTTCCAGATACCGACGACTTCGGTCGGATTTTTCGCAATAACGCAGTGATCTCTGCGAATGGAATTCCGCAGTACGCGGCGATCATGGGAAATTGTGTTGCTGGCGGAGGATATTTGCCAGTGCTTTGCGACACGCTGTTGATGACCGAAGGAAGTGGGCTCTACCTTGCGGGACCAGCATTGGTCAAAGCCGCAATCGGTCAAGAAGTGACAAGTGAAGAACTTGGTGGCGCACAGATGCATGCGGAAATTTCTGGCACGATTGATTTTCGAGAGAAGGATGATCCAGCGTGCATCGTTCGCTTGCGACGCTTGATGACAATGAACGCATCTGCGCCACTCGCATTCGATCCACCCATAGTTGCCGTCGATACCGAACGCGCCGTCGAGGATGTCTATTCGGTTTATCGCAGCGAAGTTGGTGCGCAGTACGACACGCGCGATGTGTTGAAGTGCGTTGTGGATCGCGGTTCGATGGACGAGTATCGCATGGAACATGGACCATCACTTGTCTGCGTCTATGCCAGAATCGGCGGTTTCCCAGTGGGAATAGTTGCGAATCAGCGCAAGATCACCGAGCGAAAAATGCCCGGTGGCAAGGCGGGGCCATCCGCTTCGAAGTGCATGCCAGGAGTGATTTATGACGACAGCGCAGACAAAGCGGCGCGTTTCATTATGGATGTCAATCAGCGCAAGATTCCATTGCTTTTCATTCACGACACCACTGGATTTATGGTCGGTCGCGACAGCGAGCAAACTGGAATCATCCGCGCTGGTGCCAAGATGGTGAATGCGATGAGCAATTCGATCGTTCCCAAGATTGTCTTGATCGCCGGCAATTCCTATGGCGCTGGAAATTATGCAATGTGTGGTCGTGCATTCGATCCATTCTTGACTTTGGCATGGCCAGGTGCGCGTTGCGCTGTGATGGGCGCAGCACAATCTGCAAACACGCTGTTGCAAATTGATCTCGCAGCCCGAGAGCGCAAGGGAGAGCCGGTCGACGATGCGATGCGCGAAAAACTTCTCTCAGCAATTTCAGCTTCATATATGGAACAGCAGGACATTCGTTATGCCGCCAGCCGAGGATGGGTTGATCGAATCATCGAGCCGCATCGCACGCGCGCAGAATTGACGCTTGCTCTTCGTGCGGCGGCACAAGCGCCAATCGTCGGGACATTTCATACAGGCGTACTTCAGACCTGAATCGCCCTAGCGAATTGAGCCATCCAGTGAAGTCCAATGAAATAATCGTCGCCACTGGGAATCCGCATAAGGTCGAGGAAATCCGTGCGATTCTTGCGGTGCATGGTTTTCGCGTGCTGTCATTGAACGATGTTGGAGCAGAGGGGATTCCAGAACCTGAAGAGGATGGTGACACCTTCGCGCACAACGCAAGAATCAAAGCAACGCAATATGCACGCGCGATCAATCGAATGGTTCTTGCGGATGATTCTGGACTCGCTGTCGACGTGCTTGGCGGAGCGCCTGGCGTTTTCAGCGCGCGGTGGTCTGGGCTTGGAGACACGCGAGAGGAACGCGACAATGCGAATAACGAAAAGTTACTTGAAGAGTTAGCGTCGACTCCCGCCGATCGACGAACGGCTCGATTCATATGCGCAATGTGCTTGTCTGCCGCAGATGGATCGGTGATCGCGGAAACTGTTGGAGAATTTCACGGTTCGATCGGTACGAATGCGCGAGGAGTGAACGGATTTGGATATGACCCACTCTTCGTGGTTGATGGAAACGGACGAACAAGTGCAGAATTGACCTCTCAACAGAAAAATGATCGCAGCCATCGAGGCGCTGCCACTCGTGCAATGGCAAAATTCTTGGCGACGCATCCTTCCCTATCCTGATTGCGTGTCGATCTCCCTTCCAATTCTTCCTCTTGCAACGCCAGGTCAGCGATATTCCTGTCACGGATGCGGCAATTGCTGCCGCGATTTCACAGTTCAACTTCGACCAGAGGATTCGCAGCGAATACGCCAACAAGCGTGGGAGACTCGAATCGGTCTAAATCCAATTGTTGTTTTTCGTGGTCAGGAATATTTGAGACAGCTTCCTGATGGCGCGTGCATTTTCTTGTTAGATGATGGTCGCTGTCGAATCCACTCCGAATTTGGATCTGAAACAAAGCCAGTTGCATGTCAGATGTTTCCATACATGCTGGCTCCTTCAGAGACAGCAAGTCAAATGGGTGTCAGCTTTGCTTGCCAGAGTGTGGTGGAAAATAAAGGGAAGCAGTACAACGAACAAGTTTCCGATGCGCTCAAGATTGTTTTGAGGGGAATTCCAGAAGCTGTCAGGCCCGCTCGGCGTGCTGCCATTTCGCGAAGCCGGCGTGCAGAAGCTGGAGAATTAGAAGTACTCAAGAGTCGACTTGTTCGTTGGATTCAACGCGATGCACCGCTGTATCAAAGATTGGATGGTCTCGCTTGGATTGCACAGACTCTTTCCGTGGCGCAGTTGAATAAAGTTCGAGGTTCGCGATTCAAAGAACTTGTCGATCTTCTCTTTGATGCGCTCGCGGATGAATTGCCGCTGCATCCAATTGGCAGTGCAATTCCACGGCAAATTGCGCTCTTTCAAGGGTCTGTTTTCGCGCGCACCGAAGATCCCAAGCCGGTTGCTCAAGGAGCGCCTGGTCGATTTCTTTCGACAATCAGTCAGCTGCGCAGAAATCGTTTATGGCGTCGTGGAATCGCCGACACAGTTGTCCCACCGATTGGAATTGGTTGGCCGACGACCGCAACATTCGGCCATGTTGCGAAGGTCAATCGTATTCGCGAATCATCGGAACTTATAGCGTGCGATGAACTGGTTTCGCGTTGGATGAGGTCATCCATCGAAGGTGGTCGCATTTGGGGATCTGGCTATTACGGTTGGAATGCCGTCGATGGATTCAGTGCGTTTGTTCTCTCTGCAGCGACGATCGGTTGGCTTGCAAGATTGCACGCTGTGGGTTCGAAAGCGCACGCACCAAGTTTGGCAAATGTCCAAGCAGCATTGGGCCGCATTGATCGAACAGCGGGTCGAGCTGTGTGGCTTGGTGGTTGGTCAGAGCGAATGCGCTTGGCTTATCTCGTTCGAGACGATGGTCTTCGTCGCTTGGTTGCGTCGCAGTTCTAGATGCACGCACGAAAAGCCCACGTCGTGTCGGGCTGATTTAAGAAGGACTCTTGCCGATTGATGAACGCATATCTGTATCGGCGTTCACGTTTTTCATCCGGTAATAATCCATCACGCCAAGATGTCCATTTCGGAAAGACTCTGCAATTGCCCGAGGAATTTCGGCTTCAGCAAGAATGACGATTGCACGATTCTTCTGTGCTTCAGCGTTGTGCTCTGCTTCTTGAGCAACTGCGAGCGCTCGGCGTTGTTCTGCTTGGGCTTGGTAACGCTTTGTGTCTGCTTCAGCCTGCGCTGCTTGAAGTTGTGCGCCGATATTTTCTCCGACATCCACATCGGCAATATCAATAGAGAGAATTTCGAAAGCGGTTCCAGAATCGAGTCCTTTGGCCAAAACGGTTTTGGAAATTCGATCTGGGTTTTCAAGAACACTTTTATGATCGAGTGCAGAACCAATGGTGGAAATGATTCCTTCGCCAACGCGCGCGATGATCGTTTCTTCGGTCGCGCCTCCGACCAAGCGAGAAATGTTCGTACGTACCGTGACACGAGCCTTTGCTCGAAGTTGAATTCCGTCCTTTGCCACAGCGTCGATGGTTTGTTTGCCAGAAGCAGGATTGGGGCAATCAATCACCTTTGGCATCACTGAAGTGTTGACTGCATCAACAATATCGCGACCAGCCAAATCAATCGCTACGGCGCGATCCCAAGGAAGGTCAATACCCGCCTTTTCGGCAGCGATCATGGCGCGCACCACATTCGTTACGCGTCCGCCCGCAAGAAAATGTGCTTCCATACTTTGCGTGCTAATTTCGAGTCCTGTTTTCTTTGCACTGATTCGATTGAGCACGATGAGCGACGGATTGACTTTTCTCAGACGCATCATGATGAGGTCGAGCAAACTGACAGGCGCTCCACTGAGCCAAGCCTGCAACCACAGTTGCACATATTGACCGATGATGAGCAGGAAAATCAGTCCGACGACTGCGATAACTGCAAGCCCGATCCATGCCCAAGGTTCGATCGCAAGGAAGAGTGTTGAATTGTTCATAGTTTGATCTTACCGAGAAACAAATCAGGCATCAGAAGAATCAATTTTTTGTTCTCGTACTTTCAGTTGGCCTTCGAGCACTTCAATCACTTTTACTTTG
>JBEELA010000005.1:0-5456 GCA_041168365.1 Planctomycetota bacterium | reverse complement strand
TCCCCTCTTTGGAGGAGTGGGAATTGCAGTTGCATTTCTTGTTTCGGTTGCGATGGCTCGGGGAATATCTGACGAATTTCGAGAAGCGACAAGTGCGAATGCAGCGCTTGTGATCGCACTTCTTGTGGGCGCAATCGGCGCGGCATTCACCGGCTTGTGCGATGACATCTTTTACTATCGCCCTGGCACCAAATTAGCCGCGCAGTGTGGATGTGCGTGCGCATTTTTGTGGATTTGCGGCGGCGTTGAAATCACAGGAAGTGCGCCAGTCGATTCGGTGATCGCGCTGTTGTGGATCGTCACTGTGATGAATGCGGTCAACATGCTTGACAATATGGATGGTTCAGCAGCGGCGGCGGTGAGCGTTGGATTCTTGGGGATTGCTGGGATGACTTGGGTTTATGCGCCGGGATCATTTGTATTTGGCGTCGCTCTCGTTGCTGCTGGCGCGACAATTGGATTTCTTGTGCAGAACTTGCCGCGTGCGAAGATTTTTATGGGCGATGCAGGATCGCTCTTTCTTGGATTCTTGCTTGCGGCACTCGTGTTGATCTGCGCAAGACCTGTGGCGATCGACGCGAATGCAAATGGTTTGCTTGAGTCATCGCAAGGATGGCTCGTGACGATTGTCGCAGCAACTGGATTCGCATTCGTACCGCTTGCGGATATGACCGTCGTCTCGATCGCGCGCATTCGTAGAGGGCAGAGTCCGATGGTCGGCGGACGCGATCACACAACGCATCGCTTGAGTCAGATGGGTTTTTCTGGAGGCGCAATCGTGTTGATGATTGTGGCGACTGCGATTGTGAGTGCTGGGATTGCAGTTGCTGCGGCGACGGGAGTGGTGGCGATGACTTTGGCGATTGGCGTACTTTGTGCGTGTTTTGCAATGATTGTTGGTGGAATGCTGCGAGTGTGTGTTCGAATGGATGATGCGGCTGTTGGGGGCGCGTCACGCCAACTTGCAGCGTTCGCTCCATTTGCAAAGGGCGTGATCGACGTCATCACGATCGCTGTTGCAGTCAACGTTGGATATTTAATTCGCTGGGACTTTACGATTCCACCAGAGTTGACGAATTCGGTTGCGTGGTCGCTGCCTGTCGCGATGGCGTGCTGCGTGAGCGTCAACGCATTCGCTGGCACATATTGGAAACCGTGGAGCGGCAATCGATGGAGAGATGTCGGAGAGGGATTTTTGAACGCGCTGCTTGGCGCAGTGATCGCAGTGATCTTGATCGCGGCGCTGTGGAGTCCTGAGAGATTATTTTCCAGAGTCGCGCTGGGATTGTTCTTGGTGATCTATCCAGTGTTGACCGCAGCGATGCGCGTGTTTTTTTGGCGCAAGGCGTGAGGGGTGAGGCGGGAAAGGATTGCGCCAGTCAGGGTGATTTCATAAGTCACAAGTGAATAGCATTATGAACGTGCAAGTTCTCGAATGATTGTCGCTCGCATTAAAGGCAGATCATTCGATACGGCCTCCCATAAAACGCGATGATCGATACCGTCATAGCCGTGCGCAATAATATTTCTCATGTCAATTGCATCGCGCGCACCTGGCACTTTGGCGAAGAGATGAGGATCCGTCCTTTCAAGGCGCCGAAACGCCTCACCGAGGATCTCGAAGCGACGCTCGAAAATTGCTTGCAAGTCACGATTGCTCTTGAGATATTCGAAAGATTTTTCGGCGACCTTGCTGGCGAGATCGTCAATCTGCGTGAGCGCATCTTTCCAATAGTGCACGAGATTCACGCAGCAACATAGACGGGCACTTTCATCGAATCGTGAATCTCTCTCCACGTCTGGCTCTTGATTCCTTGCACACTCACGACATCAACTCGACGACCGAATAATCGTTGTGCATCGCGGTAAAAACCAAGGGCACGTCTCGCAAGTCCATTCGAGTATTCCCCGAAATCGACCAACAAATCAAGATCGCTACGAGAAGGATCGAATGACCCAGATGCGGCGGATCCAATGATTGCGACTGATCGAAGTCCATAACGAACCGCAAGGCTTCTCAGCTCGGGTATGTGTTGAGCTATCTCATTGGGAAGCGACATGTCGCACAGCATACGGCTCCGAATGAATGTTTACCCTCCCGCACCTTGTAACCTCATCTTCCTATGGCTTTGCGATCACTTGTCACTGGCGGCGCTGGATTCATCGGGAGTCATCTTTGCGAAGCGTTGATTGCGCGCGGCGATGAGGTCATTGCACTGGACAATCTTTCGACTGGCCGCGCGGAAAATGTTGCGGCACTCGAAGGGCCCGCCGGCAAAGGAAGATTTCGCTTGCAAGTCGCAGACATTCTCGATGTTGAAGCAGTTGCTACAGCTGTGAATGGAGTCGACCGTGTGTATCACCTCGCTGCGGCAGTCGGCGTGAAATTGGTGATGGAACAACCGATCTCGACAATCTTGACAAACACACACGGCACAGAAAATATTCTCGCAGCGTGCGCGAAGCGTGGCACGCGAGTCTTGATCGCAAGCAGTTCTGAGGTCTATGGAAAGATGGGATCGTCTCAAGCAAGTCCTCTCGTTGAAACAGACGATTGGCGACTTGGCGCAACGAGCACTCGGCGATGGTCATACGCATGCACGAAAGCGATCGACGAATTCCTTGCGCTCGCATATCACGACGAGCGTCAACTTCCTGCGATTATTGTGCGACTATTTAACACAGTTGGTCCGAGACAACGCGCAAATTATGGAATGGTCATTCCCGCATTCGTGCAAGCAGCGCTTGCGGGAAAGCCGCTCATCGTGCATGGCGATGGAACGCAAACTCGTTGCTTCAATCTCGTTGCAGAGAGCGTGAACGCAATTGTGAAATTGATGGAATCACCTGCGGCAATTGGGCAAGTGATCAACGTCGGAAATAATCGCGAGATCTCGATCAACGATCTTGCGAAGAAAATTATTGCTCTGTGCAAAAGCACGTCTTGCATCGAGCATCTGCCGTATGGCGACGTCTATGGAAAAGGATTCGAAGATATGGAGCGCCGCACGCCAGATCTTGGCAAGTTGCGATCTATCATTGGCGATGTGCGAACGCAAGAAATCGATGAGATTTTGTTAAAAATTATTTAGGCGAATATTTGCGCAATTGTGCGCATTTTTGTTTTCTGCCTGAACTCTTTCCAAAAACGATCCGTATAGATCTTGGGCGTCAAAGTTCTCTATACCAAACAGTCAACCCCACCACTCGAAAGGATTTTTAAATATGAAGCTTCTCGCAGCTGCTTTTTGCGGTTTGTTGTTCTACGCCTCATCCACATTTGGATCAACATTTTCCTTCACAAACGAATGGCAAGGTGGAGGACAAGCTGCCATTCGGATCATCAACGATACTGGACAACCAACCGATGGATGGACATTGGAATTTGATTGGGATGCAAGCATTACAAGCATTTGGAATGCAACAATACAAAGCCACGTCGGCAACCACTACATCATTGGGAATATGGACTACAACGCTGTGATCGCGCCGAATGGCATCGTCGATATTGGATGCGTTGCGAACTATGCGCCTGCTGGAATTGTGGCGACTGGACTGGTGTTCCATAGCGGCGGCAGTGCGCCGGCACTTGCAATTTCGACAGCGACGATTTCCCAAGCGGGAGTCGGAACTCCGTATTCCGCCACTCTTGCGGCAACTGGCGGAACTCCACCATATATATGGAGTATCGCAACCGGCTCGCTGCCGAATGGACTTGTACTTGCAGCAAGTGGAAACATCAGCGGTGTTGCATCGCAAGCAGGAATCTCGACATTCGCTGCACAAGTTGTCGATTCTGTTTCGAGCACAACGACTCGTTCGTACTCGTTGACAGTTTCCGTGCTTCCAAATCTTCGAATTGAAGATGCGAGAATAACTCTCGACAGTGGTGGTGGAAGCGCCCCACCAAATGCTTGGCTTTCAACCTCTGGAAATCAAATTGTCGACGCGAGTGGACAGGCAGTACGAATCAGCGGCGTGAATTGGTTTGGATTCGAGACTGGCAATGGAGTACTGCACGGACTCTGGACGCGTGGATACAAATCCGTCCTCGATCAAGTCAAACAACTTGGGTTCAACACGCTGCGGCTTCCATTCTCGAATGAAATGCTCAAAGCCGGTGCAACCACAAATAGCATCAATTATGCACAAAATCCAGACCTTCAAGGATTGACACCGATCCAGTGCATGGACAAGATCATCGCGTATTGCAGCCAGATTGGCCTGAAAGTCATCTTGGATCGTCACTCAGCGAAAGCAGATAATTACTTGAGCGAGGATGTTTGGTATATCGCTGGAGATAGTTACTACACCGAATCGCGTTGGATACAAGATTGGGTTTTGCTTGCAAATCGATATGCGAATGATCCAACGATCATCGGTGCCGACCTTTTCAACGAGCCAAAGCGCAGTGCGACATGGGGAACAACTTCTCCTGCAACCGATTGGAATAAAGCAGCGGAGCGTTGCGGAAATGCGATCCTTGCCGCGAATCCAAATTGGCTGATCATTGTTGAAGGCGTCGAGCGATACAACAATCAGACAACATGGTGGGGTGGGAATCTGAAAGGCGTTGCAGTGAATCCTGTCGTCTTGTCAGTTCCAAATAAATTGGTCTACTCGATGCACGACTATCCCAAGAGCGTTTATGCGCAGACTTGGTTCAACGATCCAACCTATCCAAACAATCTTGACGATGTTTGGCAGTCACACTGGGGATATATTTTCCTCAATCAGACCGCACCATTGTTGCTTGGTGAGTTTGGAACGAATTATGTGACCCTAAGTGACCAGCAGTGGCTGGACAAATTGACGGACTATATCGACGGCGATTTCAATCTCGATGGAACGCGCGAACTTGGATCGGGCCAAATGGGAATGAGCTGGACATACTGGTCACTCAACCCAAACAGTGGCGACACCGGAGGCATCTTGGCGGATGACTGGACAACGGTGAACACGTCAAAAATGGCTGCTATTCAAGCAAGTCTCGCTCCACTCATTGGATCGGACGCCGCACCAACACAGACAATGACTTTCCCCGTGAATCTTTCAGCGGCGGCAAGCGGACCTGTTACTGTCGCGTGGTCCACAAGCGATGGAAGTGCGATCGCAGGAACGAACTATCTCGCAGCATCAGGAACGCTGACATTTGGTGTCGGCGAAATCGCCAAGAGCATCCCCATTGCAATCCCAAGTCAAACATATGCGGGACCAAAGCAGTTCACAGTGCGACTTGCGACGGCATCAGGTGCAGTGTTGGCGAATGCGACAGCGACAGGAACGATTCAGCGCTGCCCAGCGGATGGCAACTCGGACGGAATTGTGAATGGTAATGACCTCAGTTTGTTTATGTCGAGTTGGGGAGCGCCCTCTGTGTTCGATTTCAATAATGATGGCACAACAAATGGTTCAGATCTAACAACACTTCTACAAGATTGGGGAAACTGCCAATG
>JBEELA010000004.1:0-5996 GCA_041168365.1 Planctomycetota bacterium | reverse complement strand
GGTTGGATCCTCATACTCGATGCAGATGAGTCGGTCACTCCAAAGCTGCGGGAGAAGTTGCTGGAGATTGCATCTCGCCCACAAGCGGATGTGATCGAATCAGGTTTTTACATCAACAGATATTTTGTCTTTCTTGGTGGGGTGATCAAACACTGCGGTTACTACCCGTCGTGGAACTTGCGATTTTTTAAGCGCGGGCGGTCTCGATACGAAGAACGCGAAGTCCATGAGCACATGTTGGCGGATGGAGCGGTTGGCTTCATCCATGCTGACTTGGAACATAACGACCGTCGTTCGCTTGAACACTACATTTCGAAACACAATCATTATTCAACGCTTGAGGCACGGGCTATTTACAGCGCAGTGCCCGATCGGTCTCTTCCAGCACATTTTTTCGGTGGTCCACTTGAGCGACGACGCTGGATCAAGCGCAACCTCTATTCTCACCTGCCGGCAAAATTCATGTGTCGCTTCATATGGATGTATTTTTTGAAGTTTGGTTTTTTGGACGGAATGACGGGCCTGCGCTTTTGTCTATTTATAAGTGCATACGAACTGCAAATCGAACAAAAACTTGTGGAGCTTCAGATTGCGCAAAAGCAGTCCCCCCATTCTGCGTAGTGTCCATTTCTTTGGGACTGTTTGGATCAGTGCAAACTATCATCGTTCCCCGTGCCTTCACTTTCTCTCCATAACACGCTGACTCGTCAGACTGAAACCTTCACGCCCATCGACTCTGTTGGGCGAATGGTGTCGTTTTATTCCTGCGGCCCAACGGTCTACGACGATGCGCACGTTGGCAACTTTCGATCGTTTCTCAATGCCGACGTGTTGCGCCGCACTTTGGAACTCATTGGTTATTCAGTTCGTCACGTGATGAACATCACCGATGTCGGTCACATGACCGACGATACGGATGCGGATGGTGGCGGCGAAGACAAGATGGCTGTTGCCGGTCGGCGCATCGCAGAGGCGAAGAAATCGGGAAAGCTTCCAGCTGGCGCAGACATTGACCCGCGCGATCCGCTCGCAATTGCTGACTTCTATGCGAGCAGATTCATCGATGATGCTCGAACTCTTGGCTTAAAAGTCGCTGATGAATTTGCGATCGATCCAACGCTCATGCCTCGCCCAACGCAGTGCATCCCGCAGATGATCGCACTTGTTGAAAAACTCATCGCCCGCAATCACGCATATGTCGCAGGCGATGGCGTGGTCTATTTCGACATTCGATCTTTTCCTTCTTATGGCAAACTTTCCGGCAATACGCTTGACGCACTTCGCGAAGGTGCGGGGGAAAGAATTTCCGCTGATAATCAATCCTTCAAACGTCATCCCGCTGATTTCATGTTGTGGAAACCCGATGCTGCGCATGTGATGAAATGGGATTCTCCTTGGGGCGCTGGATATCCTGGATGGCATCTTGAATGCAGTGCGATGGCGGCCGCATTTCTTGGCGAGGAAATTGATTTGCACTCCGGCGGCGAGGACAATATTTTCCCGCATCACGAGTGCGAAATTGCGCAGAGTTGTTGTGGATACGGCCATACATCTTTTTCGCGAGTCTGGTTTCACACACGCCATCTTGTTGTAGAAGGCGAGAAAATGTCTAAGTCCAAGGGCAATTTTTTCACGGTTCGTGATGTGCTCGCGCGCGAGATAACGCCCGCAGCGCTTCGGTTGGAACTCATTCGCACTCACTACCGCACGAATTCAAATTTCACTTGGCAGGGGCTGAAAGATTGCCAGAGGCAAATTGACCGTTGGACACGCGCGCACTCTGCGTTGATCAAGCAAGCTGCAACGAAGCCCGCAGAATCTAGCGCAATCCCTGGGTCGTTCCAACGCGCTCTTGAACAATTCATTTCTGCAATGTGCGACGATTTGAATGTCGCACGCGCGCTTGGTGCGATCAATACTGCGGTGAGCGAATCGCCAGAAGGCGCTGCGCCAAACACCTGCGCTCATGCCGAACTTTCTGCGCTCAATCGCATGAACGGTGTGCTAGCTGTGTTTGAACGAAATGTTTCTCTATCGCCGCATACGCAAGGTGATCCAGCAGCGGAAGAGTTCAAAGCAAAAGTGGAATCACTCATCGCCGCACGTGCCGCCGCACGCGCCGCGAAAGACTGGACGGCAGGCGATCGTGTGCGCGACGAACTTGTTGCCATCGGCGTGCAAATCAAAGATTCTGCGCAGGGGACGACGTGGACGCGAATGTGACAAAGTCATCGCGAACAAATTCGCCTCCAGTCATTGGCTTGATGGGATCGATCGGCGCGGGGAAGTCGACAGTTGCACAAATGCTTCTCGACGCTGGATGCATCGTGTCCGATTCAGACGCACTTGCACGCGAAGCATTCAAGGACCCAGCGGTGCGCGAAGAAATCGTGAAGTGGTGGGGCGCATCGATTCTCGACCCACAAGGAATTATTGATCGCAGTCGAGTTGCAACAAAGATTTTTCCTGCTGTCAGCGCATCTGACATTGATCGCGCGACGGCAGATCGAGAGCGCAAGCGTCTCGAAGCTCTTGTTCATCCATGGATTCACGTTCGAAGGCGCGCGCTGTTTGCGCAAGCACCAGCGACCGCAAAGGCTTTGGTCATTGACGCGCCGCTCTTGCTCGAATCCAATATGCAAGGCGAGTGCGACGCTCTCATAATGGTTGACGCTCCTTTTTCGGTTCGTTTTGAGCGGGTTCGAACGAGTCGGGGCTGGACATCCGACGAACTTACGCGCCGAGAAAATTCCCAAATGCCACTTGACTTGAAGCGAAAACTTGCTCATCATATAGTCAACAACGATGGGAACATCGAATCGTTGAGGGCGCAAGTCGCCCAGATCCTCCGCATCATTTCTCAGCATCATTCTTGATTTTCAGCATCATCTTTGCTGAAAAACTTCCTGAATCTTTATTAGGAAGTCGAGGGCGTGACCTCCTTTTATACGCTCAGAAAATTTCACTCTTGAACTCAGTAGACAGAACAAGAGAAGGCATACAAGTTCTCGCATCACCATTTACTCGCATCTTTATATATAGAGAAATTTCAAATGAACGAAACACAGTCATCGTCGCAAGGCAGTTTTAACCAAAACAAAGATCACTATCAACAGAAGGGTCGACGACGACGACGGCGTGGCGGCGGCGGTGGTGGTGGCGGCGGTGGTGGCGGTGGTGGAGGCGGTGGAGGTGGTGGCTTTAACAGTTCGCAGTCGATGAGTTTTTTCCCAGCGGGAGCGATTCCTACTGACGAGCAACTTGAAACAGAATTGGCTGCAATTGAATTAGAACTGAGCGAAAAGAAAAAGCCATCAAAGAAAAGTGATAAGGCTGAAGTCGATTTCGCTGGTCTTCAGAAGATGACCGCTGAAGAACTGCTCAAAGAAGCAAAGAAACTTGGCCTTGAAGACAAGTCTGGGCTTCCAAATCATCGCCTCGTATTCGAGATTCTTAAAGCGCGGGCTTTGGTGGATGGGTTGATGCTGGCCGAAGGATCGCTCGACATCATGCCAGAAGGATTCGGATTTCTTCGCAGTGCGGAATATTCATATTTGGCTTGCGAGGACGATGTCTATATCAGTGCAAGTCACATCCGTAAATTGGGATTGCGCCGCGGTCAAACTATTCGCGGACTCATTCGCGCTCCAAAGGAACAGGAATTATTCTTTGCATTACTTCGCGTTGAAGCAGTCAACGGTCTTGATCCAACGACCGTGCACTCGCTTCCAATCTTCGAAAACTTGACTCCACTTCATCCCAATGCTCGCATCCATTTGGAGATGTTGAACCAACCAACACGCATCGAACCCCGAGTCATCGATATGGTCACGCCATTCGGATTCGGTCAGCGCGGATTGATCGTCGCGCCACCGCGCACTGGAAAGACAGTCATTCTTCAACAAATTGCAAATGCAATCGCGACCAATCATCCCGATGTTCACACAATCGTTTTGTTGATCGATGAGCGTCCTGAAGAAGTCACCGATTTCAAACGCAACACGCCAACGCGTGTTGAAGTTGTGGCAAGCACATTCGACGAAGAAGCATCGCGTCATATTCAAGTTGCCGAAATGGTGATTGAAAAAGCACGACGCATGGTTGAGTGCGGCGAGCATGTTGTCATCCTTCTCGACTCGATCACTCGCCTCGCGCGTGGTTACAACAACGCAATGCCAAATTCTGGCAAGATCGGATCGGGCGGCGTTGATACCTCCGCGCTCATCAAACCGAAGAAATTCTTCGGTAGCGCTCGAAACATCGAAGGTGGCGGATCGCTGACAATCATCGCAACTGCACTCGTTGATACGGGCAGTCGCGCTGACGAAGTCATCTTTGAAGAGTTCAAGGGAACCGGCAACGCCGAACTTCACCTTGACCGAAAATTGGTGGAAAAACGCATTTATCCAGCGATCAACGTGGGCGCATCTGGCACACGCCGCGAGGAGTTGTTGCTCGATCCAAAGGAGCTCGAACTCATTATCCGCCTGCGAAAGGTGGTCTCTGACATGAATGTGGTCGAAGCGATGGAACTTCTGCGAAGTCGAGTTGCAAAGACCAAATCCAACGCCGAATTCCTAATGACTATGAGTATGGGCTAAAGGAGTATGGGCTATTAAGAACTAAGGGTTCAAGCATCGCTTCGCTGTAGACTGCGTATGGATTTGCAAGGAATCGACTCGCGAAAGATTTTATCTATGCCTACGCAGTTCACTCCATATTCGACCAAATCTCTGCATCAAACAAGAGGTTTCAGTCTTGTCGAACTCATCGTGGTTGTCGCAATCATCGCGCTTCTCGTCGCTCTGCTTCTGCCAGCGTTGAGCATCGCGAAAGCCAACAGCGAGTGGGCAGCAAGCCAAAACAATATGCGGCAAATCGCAACATTGATGCAGGGCTATACCACCGACAATCGTGATCGAGTACTGCCAAGTGAATTTGATCATCGAACGCCTACGCCCGCACCGGCCACGCCATTTTTCAAGGGGCCCATGCGGTCAAAGACGCCAGCTTCTCCAGGTGGCTTGCCAACGGACTCGCCCCCAATCGGAACCTTGCTCGTAGGGACATGGGCCGACATCCTCTGGACGACCGCAAATATGGGCACTTTCGTCATGCCTGTTGGGGCAGGTGGAGGTACCAGCGGTTTTTATAATTATCGCTTTGACTCTCCAGACCGCCTTGTCTACGAGAGTCATTCCGGTTTTTCAAAAAATATTCTCCGCTCAACAGTTGGCATGAAGAAACCCTTTTCATCTTCTTCCGAAACAGATGAAGCGACTCCTTGGGGAACTGGCGCATCAATCCGCGAACTCGATCAACCTGGATATTTCGCAGCGAATAATTTTTTCACTGCTGCACCGTGGCTTGGAACTGGTGGCGCTGGAGTTCCCACTTCAGGCCAGCTGCCCCGTTACTACCCATCGAGCCAAATCAGAAATCCATCTTCGGCGGTTTACCTTGTGGATAGCCGTGCAGGAGAAGTGATTAACCCGCTCGCTGTGCCATGGCAAGGAACTCCAACTCCTGTTGCTACTGGATCTCCCATCATCGACCTTTGCGAAGTCGACTTTCGATATCCCGGCGACTCATGCAACTTCCTCTGTATGGACGGTCATGTGCAAACCGAAGCCAGATGGGACAAGATTCAAGACCTACAAGGCCCTTATTTCACCAGTCCTGCTGGTCCGCCGACTCCAGGTGCAAATGATCCAGATCCCCGAGGACTAAAAATTTCCAACCTAGACAGATCCGATAACCCACCGCCAGCGCCATAATTTATTTCTTGGGTTCTTTCGGCGTCTCCAAAAAAAGTTGAACTTCAGTTCTGTTCTTTCATCTTTAAATTCTAATTTTCAAAAATGACAGTTCAACCTACTTGTAGGGATTTGGAATGTCGATACACTTACCCTCCCGCCGCCCGATGAGGGCGGTTTTTCATCTCGGGAACGCCACCGTAGCTCAGTGGTAGAGCACACCCTTGGTAAGGGTGAGGT
>JBEELA010000003.1:0-4705 GCA_041168365.1 Planctomycetota bacterium | reverse complement strand
TGAAGCGTCAACCAAATGGGTCTTCCAACAGGAACGACAAGCTCGTTGGCTGTGACAATCGTTCCATTTCCTTCAAGATTTGGGACTCGGTATTCCCACCACCATTGATGTGCAATGACATCCACATTTAGCGAACCTTCTGGAGGTTCGGTCAATTCCACTTCTCGAATGGTTCTCAGAGTCGCAAGCGCAAGCACAAACACGATGATCGTCGGAATGACCGTCCATGCAAGTTCGACGGGATTGCTGCCAAAGACTTGGACCGGTTCGCCCGCATCACGTGCACGCTTGCGAAAGCGGATGATGGACCAGATTAAGACCCCTTCAACAACCACGAATATTGCCGCGCAAATTCCAAGAACGAGCCAAGCAATCTCACGGATTTTATGCGCAGGCGGGCTTACAGAATGAAAAATATTCAAATCACCTGCATTGATATTGTCGCTTGATGGATCACAGACAACAGCATTTGCAGAGACATCCGTTGCTGCAACAGCATGCAACGAAGTGCTAGTAATGAGAATCAGAAAAAGAGATAAAAAATATTTCACTTTGATAAACATTCTAGATTAGCGTACTTCTCATTTCTTGTTATCCTGCAAGCAGTTCACACGCCGGCGTGGCGGAACTGGCAGACGCGATGGACTCAAAATCCATTGGGGCTAATACCTCGTGCAGGTTCGATTCCTGTCGCCGGCATTGCTTGCGCATGATTCCCCGTTTATTCCTGTAATCCTCGGGAATAATTCGGGGATTCTTTTGTAATTTGGATGTCGTGAGGATGGTTCTCGACGACTGTCGCAGCACTCACACGAACAAATCTTGTGTCGCAACGGAACTCTTCAATTGTTTTGCATCCGCAATATCCCATTGCGCTTCGCAATCCGCCGATCATCTGATACACGAAATCTGAAAGTGTTCCTCTGTATGGAACGCGCCCTTCAACACCTTCGGGCACAAACTTTTTTGAACCCGCTTGCGAATATCGATCTGCGCTCCCCGCATTCATCGCTCCTTCGCTGCCCATTCCCCGATAGACCTTGAATCTTCGATTGCTATGCAGCACAAGTTCTCCTGGGCTTTCGTCCAATCCAGCGAAGAGTCCTCCAAGCATCACGCTGTGAGCTCCTGCTGCAAGCGCTTTGGCAATATCTCCCGAAAGTCGAATGCCGCCATCTGCAATGACTGGAATTCCAGCTTTTTCAGCAGCAGCGACAGCATTCATAATTGCAGTGATTTGCGGCATTCCAACGCCAGTCACAACGCGAGTTGTACAGATTGATCCAGGACCAATCCCAACCTTGATCGCATCAGCTCCCACATCAATGAGCGCCTTCGCTCCATCTGCGGTGCCAACATTTCCAGCGATCACTTCGATGGAATATCGCTTCTTCAATTCGCGCACAGTTTCCAACACATTCTGACTGTGACCATGCGCTGTATCGACAACGATCACATCAACTTCCGCAGCGATAAGCGCTTCGACGCGGTCATATTGGCGGACACCAACGGATGCGCCAACACGAAGTCTTCCACGCAAATCTCGACACGCACGTGGATGCCGTCGAGTGTTGTCGATGTCTCGCATCGTGACCAAACCGGTCAATCTTCCAGCATCATCAATCAGTGGCAATTTTTCAACGCGAGCACGAATCATGATTGCTTCAGCTTCTGCAAGAGGTGTATTCAATCGGCCCGTTGCAAGATTCTTGCTGGTCATCGAATCGCCGACGGTTGTTGCTCCGGCAATTTTCGATACGAACTTCATATCGCGCCGAGTGAGAATCCCAACCAGTTTGCCTCCGCGTGTTCCATCTTCAGTGACGGGAAATCCACTCACCCCCTGCTCCAACATCAAAGCCAATGCACGTGCAACCGATTCGTGCGGGCTCAAGATAATTGGATCGACAATGATCCCATTCTCGCTGCGTTTGACTTTGGCAACTTCGCTGGCCTGTTGATCAGGCGTCATATTTTTGTGAATGATTCCAATTCCACCCTCTTGCGCAAGCGCACGAGCCAACGGCGCCTCGGTCACGGTGTCCATTGGTGCAGAAATAAGCGGCAATCCAATAGAAATATTGCGGGTCAGACGAGTTGAAATATCCACGGAGTCTGGGGAGACGGAACTGAACCTCGGAATGAGAAGTACGTCGTCAAAGGTGATTCCGTCTTGAGAAATCTTGTCTTCCATTTAGAGATGATCCGAAGAATTTCCAATCCCGTCAAGTACCCCCCTTCCGTGAAGGCTTTCCCCTGCTATTCTTTAGAATCACGAACAAATGTCACAGAAGGAATTGACTTGAGCCAATCACGAAGCGAACTCATCACACCAGTTGACACCGATACGCGTGGAACTCAACCAGGCGAAGGCCGTAAAGCTTGGAATTCGTGGCTGACTGCGATCATCAAGATTGAAGGAAGCGATTTGATCGTCAAGTCGGGTCTCCCACCACGCATTCGACATCGAGGAGCCCTTCGAGATCTCGCAACTCCACCAATCACGGAAGACTTGATGTTCCAAGTTGCAAAGGACATTCTTGATCCGAATCAACTGAATCACTTTCGGCGAAATGGTTCAATGGACTTTGCCTTTGACTTCGACCAAGGTCGACGATTCCGAGTCAATTTGTTCATGGCCAGAGGTCGCCCTGCAGTTGCTGCTCGACTCATCACGAGCAAGATCAAGACCTTTGAAGAACTTGGACTTCGACCAAGTCTTGGCGATATTGCCATGTTGGCCCAAGGGCTCATTCTCTTTTCTGGAGTCACTGGTTCTGGAAAGAGCACTTCCATTGCAGCGATGCTTCAATATGTCAATGAACGCAAGAAGGTGCACATTGTCACAATTGAAGATCCGATCGAATACATCTTTACCGACGTGAAGGCGACAATAAATCAGCGCGAAATCGGTATTGACTGCACAAATTTCGATGATGCTTTGCGTGCGCTCGTGCGAGAAAATCCCGATATCTGTCTCGTTGGCGAAATGCGCGATTATGAAACATTCGAAGCAGCAGTCCGCGCAGCAGAAACCGGACATTTAGTTTTCGGAACCATCCATGCTTCCAGTGCATGGCAAACATTCGGTCGTATTTATGATTTGTTTCCCGAAAACGAAAGAGATCAAATTCGCAAACTTCTTGCATACAACTTGCGAGCGATCGTCTATCAGAAACTTCTTCCAACATTGAAGCCGGAAGTCGCCCGTATTCCGGCTCTCGAAATTCTGCTCAATACCCCAGTCGTTCAGAAGTACATCTTGGATGCTCGCGAAGGCGATCTTCTTGAAGTAATCAAAGGCGCAAAGGACGAAGGCATGCTCGATTACACTTCCGCACTTGTCGAACTCGTCGAGAGCGAAATGGTCCATCAGCGTGTGGCAATCGAATCCACGCCTCGTCCAGAAGAACTGAAGATGCGCTTGAAGGGCATCAACTAATCGTTTTTATGCTCAAAGCACATCTCCCATGATTTTTCAAGTAAATCCTTTTGTTGTTGCAGTTGCTCCGGTTGCATTCAACCTGATTTCAATCTACAAACCGATTCTCATTTTCTTAACGATTATGCCTTATGCATGGGTCATATCAACCGTTATTGAAATGGACAGTCGCAAGCGGCGGCTCTTTCCCGAACGTTGGGGAAGCCTCAGCCTTGCAGTGTTGGTCATCGGAATTGCAACGGTGCTCTTTGTGCCGATCTTCTGGATTGGCTGGCCTTTGATGATTGGGATGTTTGTGGGAGTTCCATATGCCTATTGGAAGTTTCGCGACAATCGCGTTGCACCCGCTGACAAATTTGACATCTTGGCATCCAAACTTGCAGCGTTCAAAGCAAAGCGAAAAATGAAGCAAGCATTCGACGAAGTGACTGCGTCGTATGGAACAGGCAAAGGAAAATTCATCACGCCGCCAGAAAAAGGTGCGCCAGACTTTGAAACGCATCTCAACACGGAAAGGATGCTTGTTCCATCACTCCCCGCGCGTGCCAGTCGAATCGAACTTGCGCCAATTGCAGGTGGATATCTCACAGTACAAACAGTCGACACCATAAAAAGTCGACGAGAAACCTATCCAGCAGATGTTGCTGTAAAAATGATTGATTTGCTTAAGACCGCTGCAGGTTTGGACATCAAGGAACGACGCAAAAGACAATCTGCAATTCTTGGAATGAAAATTGGAGATGGAGAAGTCAAATTTCTTCTCTCAACTTGGGGTTCGTCTGCAGGTCAGATCCTTCGCATCGAACTTGACCGTGAGAAACAACTTTCGATTCCATTCGATAAGTTGGGGATGTTGCCCATTCAAGCCCAGACTTTGAAGGATTCACTCGAGAATGTCGTCGGTGGAGTTGTACTCGTGCTTGTTCCACCAACGCATGGTTTGACCACTCTTGGATATGCATTGCTCACAGAGCACAATGCATACACCAGTGATATCAAGACGATTGAACGCCAGGTTGATCGACGACTTGAAGGCGTCACGCAATTGGCGTGGATTGCAGGTGAAGCAACCAACGAATACTCAACTGCCCTCCAGTCCATCGTTCGTCGAGGCCCAAATGTCATGTTGGTTTCGGACATCACGGACGCTGGGACGGGTCCCATCTTGACTCACGCCAACAGTCAAAACACACTGTTTTATGTGCTGATTCCAACAGACTCTGTCACCGTTGGACTTTCAACATATCTGAAATCCGTTGGTGA
>JBEELA010000002.1:0-18922 GCA_041168365.1 Planctomycetota bacterium | reverse complement strand
CCCACTCATCACGCCGATTTCGCGTCTCGAGTTCTTCCTTTGTTTCCTTCATCGCCAAGTCAAGGGCAGCCAATGCCCACGCCCTCTCGAACTCATGATCGTGCGCTGCGCCTTCACTGAGAATTTCTTCTGACAATGCTTGACCTCCAATCTGAAGTCCAAGCTGAGTTGCATTCTGCCGCCGCAATTCGTGCACGTAAAAATGAAGTCCATTTCGCAACCATTGGCGAAGTCGCAATCCACTCGTCAACCATGACTTGAGATATTCAGAATTGCTCAAGCGATTGGCAAAAAAACCATGGACTAAATCGTCTGCATCGATACGCACTGATCTCGCCAATCCGATCTTGCTGCAATAGATGCTCAGCGGCCGAACATAACTCTCCATCACATATCCATTGGCAAGCATGATTCCTGCTTCGCCCTCGGATAATCGATCAGAAATCCAAATGGTCTGAGTCTCTGGGAACGATCGACTTGGGGTTAACGGATCTGAAGTCGCACTCATATTCGTTTATTATGAGGCTTTTTATGATTTCTGCAAGAAATTACGGATTTTTCTCAATGCCCATCCCTTGATTGTCTATCTCTTTGTCGAGTCCTTCCAGGTGGTTTGTGTTTAAATCTGCACGACTGCGGATTTAAAAGTTTCGCGATTGCGTTTCGGCTTCAGTTCTGGGGAATTCTGGGGAATAGTTCTGGGGAATAATTCTTGGGGAACATCCCGACAGGTGTCTGGGTCGTATTCTCGGTTCATATCCAAAGAGCCGAGAATGCGACCCAACCCTGCCGAGACAAAAACGGGACAGAATCCCTACACTTTCACCCCGATGGCTTGCAATTCGACGCCTTTCAATTTGGCCACTGATGATTGACAAAATAAATTCGCTCCAACTTCAAGGGGAGTCAGAACTTGTTGCTGCAAACTCACCAGCGCAAGTCGAACTTTGGAGAACAAAATATCTTGGCTCGAGCGGAGAATTGAAAGCGCTTATGTCTCTGCTCAAAGATGCGCCCCGCGATCAAAAACCAGAACTCGGAAAACGACTCAACGAACTCAAGTTGCAACTCGAAGCCTCTTTCGAAAGCCAGAAGAATCTTCTGGGTACTGCACCCAAAGGGCCTGTGATCGATGTCACCGAACCGGGTGTCACACTTGGCGAAGGTCGCCGGCACATTCTCTCCAGAACGATTGATGAAATCATCGACGTCTTTGGACAAATGGGTTTCTCCGTTGCGGATGGACCAGAGGTAGAAGATGAATGGCATAATTTTACTGCGCTCAACATTCCAGAAGGTCATCCCGCGCGCGACGCTACGGATAATTTTTATATGGGTGAACAGTCGGGCGTGAAGCGACTCCTGCGAACGCAGACTTCCACTGTGCAAATTCGTGCGATGGAAACGCAACCTCTTCCGCTGAAGGTGGTGGCGGTTGGTCGCGTCTATCGACCAGACACCCACGACGCAACTCACTTCTCGATGTTTCACCAGATCGAAGGATTATGTGTCGACCGCAATCTTTCCCTCGTTGATCTCAAGACCGCACTTCTGCAATTTGCACACGCCTATTTCGGCAAAGATGCTGAAGTACGAATGCGCCCAAGCTTTTTCCCATTCACCGAACCTTCTGCAGAAGTCGACATGAAAATGCACATCCGAGGTCAATGGCAATGGGTTGAAATCGGCGGATGTGGCATGGTCGATCCCAATGTCTTTGCTGCGGTGGGAATCGATCCTGAAGAATGGCGCGGTTATGCATTTGGACTTGGAATTGAGCGGATTGCGATGCGCCGATATGGCATCAGCGATATCCGTTGGCTCTTCGAAAACGACGCAAGATTCCTCCGCCAGTTTTAGCTGGCGAAGGAATGAATTTGCGTTGTAGATAACCCGGAATTCAGAAACCGAAACTTACTCTGGCTTGTTCTCTGGCTTGTTCTCTGAATTATTCTCTGGCTTGCTTTCAGCCTTCGTTGTTTCCTTACGAATCTTTGCTGCGAAAGCAGTTCGTTTATCGGCAGTTGTTCGACGAACTGAACTTCCACCTGAAACTTGTGATCCACCTTCACGGCCAACGAGTTGAAGCACGACCAAATTTGTCGCATCTCCGATTCGGCGTCGATCCAGCTTGACGATGCGTGTGTAACCACCTGGTCGATCCGTAAAGAGCGGCGCAACTCGGGTCATCAAATGATGAACCAAGCGCGGCGACTTTCGAAGTTCGCCATAGCGGTTGAACTCAATCTCGCTCGCTGCTGGGAGAGCCCAGTATGCGCTCGTCTTGCGTTCTTCCTTGACATTGGGATCAGCAATCCAAGCGAACACTGCACGGTCAGTCAATCTGCTGTGAAGCAAACGACGAGCCGCAAGCGTGCGATGTCGAGCGATTGTGATCAGGCGTTCCACGTACGGCTTGACGGCTTTCGCCTTGGTCAGAGTCGTGACGATTTCGCCATGCTCAAAAAGTCCTGCTGCCAAATTGCGCAGCAGTGCTTTGCGATGATCGCTTTCCAAACAGAGTTGTTTACCGGCTACACGATGTCTCATTTTTCAATACTCCTTCTGATTTCAGGCTTTCGACGAAGATCCTTCAGATACTTGCATACCAAGCGACAAGCCGAGTTCTTGCAGACGAACTTCGATTTCAGTGAATGAAGTTCTTCCGAAGGAACGAAGTTCCATCAGATCGGCTTCGGTCTTTTGCACCAATTGTCCAACGGTAAGAATTCCCGCTGTTTGCAGGCAATTTGTACCACGTACACCAAGATTCAAATCCGCAATGGTCATAGAAAGTTTGCGATCCAAATCACTATCAACTTCTGGGTCGGACAAAAGTCCTTGATCAACCATTTCATCTCCAGCCGAATCAAACTGCACGAATGGATTGACATGCTTTCGAAGGATCTTGCCTGCTTCAACGACTGCCATCTCTGGCGTCACTGTGCCGTTGGTCCAAACATCGAGAACGAGGCGCTCGTAATTCATTCGCTGACCGACGCGCGTGTCTTCCACGCGATAACGAACGCGTAGAACTGGCGTGAAAATTGCGTCCACTGGAATTTCTCCAATGACTTGATCTTCTTCTGTGTTGTATTGCTCGCTCGCAGGTTGATATCCACGACCGCGATTGATCGTGAGTTCGACTTCAAAGCGAACCTTGTCATTCACTCTGCAAATCACATGATCAGGATTGAGAATTCGAACCGAAGCGTCTGATTCGATGGACGCGCCAGTGACATCGCACGGGCCTTCGACTCGAATGTGCACTTTCTTGGTTTCATCGCCGTCCATCTCCACGATCAGTCCTTTGATATTGAGCAAGATGTCAGAGACATCCTGGACAACTCCTGGGATGGAGGAAAATTCATGGGTGATTCCGGCGATTGCCAACTTGGTAATCGCCGCACCTTCGATACTTGAAAGCAAAATGCGACGAAGGCTGTTGCCAATGGTGGTGCCGAATCCGCGCTCAAACGGCTCTGCGGAAAAACGGCCAAATGTCGTGGTCATACTGGTTTTATCAGCAGTCACACGACCCGGTAATTCAAGACCTCTCCAGCGAATATGCATGATTCAAATCTCCTAATGCGGCAGTATCCAGTCCGAACAGAACGAGCCTAGCCCCGATCGGAACCGCAGAACCCTGCCGGGTTGCTCTGCGGCCCTGCTTTGGGGCAATAGGCGAAAGATGATGTTAGACGCGTCGCTTCTTTGGCGATCGGCATCCGTTGAAAGGAAGCGGTGTCTGATCTTCAATCGTCAACACCTTCAGCCCGTTGGCTTGAAGAGCGGTGACAGCTGATTCTCGGCCGGGGCCAGCGCCACGGACCCGAACTTCGACCTCGCGCATGCCGATACGACGGGCCTTCCCCGCCGCTCGCTCGCTTGCACGACTCGCAGCAAATGGCGTGCTCTTGCGCGCGCCCTTAAATCCAACACTTCCAGCCGAGTCCCAGCAAATGGTCTCGCCGTTGGTGTCTGTAATTGTGACGATCGTGTTGTTGAACGAAGCGCTCACATTCACGATGCCCTTAATAACGTTCTTACGAATCTTTGGTTTCTTCGACATAGTTTTTTCTCTGGTTGAATCTTTGGATTAACCGTTTACGCCCTTCTTACCAGCGACGGTCTTCTTCTTACCCTTGCGAGTACGAGCATTGGTACGAGTGCGCTGTCCACGACATGGCAATGAACGACGATGTCGCTCTCCGCGATACGCATGAATGTCCTTGAGTCGTTGAATATCCTGTGCAACCTGACGTCGCAGAGCTCCTTCAACAATGTAACCATCATCGATCTCCTTCGAGATCGCTGCGAGTTCCTGATCGCCAAGTGTGTGCGTGCGGCGATTGGGATCAATCCCGGTCTTCTCCAAGATCTTCTCGGCGCCCTTTGGGCCGATGCCGTGGATGTACTGGAGTGAAAAGAGGATTTTCTTTTTGTCTGGAATGTCGATACCGGCAATACGTGGCATAGTTTTCTCCGATGTGGGTTCAGTTTTGATTCAGCTTTGAATTAACCTTTGGATTATCCTCTGATTTAACCTTTGAATTATCCTCTGATTTAACCTTTGAATTAACCTTGTCGCTGCTTCAGTCTTGGGTTCTTCTTGTTAATGACAAAGCGCTTGCCCTTTCGGACAACAATCTGGCAATCGAGTGTTCTGCGCTTGATACTGCTTCTAACCTTCATAAGTGACTCCGTAAATATTGATGAATCTTTGTTTGAGTTGGGGGTGAAAATTTACTGTTGTGCTTGTTTCGTTTTGGTTTCGTTCTTGTTTCGTCTTACTGCCTGAAAGTGATTCTGCCCTTGGTCATGTCGTATGGGCTCATTTCAATAGTCACTCGATCGCCTGGAAGAATTCTGATAAAGAACTTTCTCATCTTGCCGCTGACATAGGCCAGGATTTCGTGGCCATTCTGAAGTTTGACTCGAAACATTGCATCAGGCAATGCTTCAGTGACTTCGGCTTCGAGGGTGATCTTTTCTTCTTTGGCCATTTATAGTTTTAAACTCCTATTGAAAGAGCTACGCGCTCCTTCAAACATTTCATCCAGAATTTCGCAACCACTTCGAGTGATGACAACTGTGCGCTCTACTGAGCAACCTGCGGCACCACTTTCAGTTCGCATTGTCCAACCGTCGGAGCAAGCAACAAGCCGGCATCCGATGGCAAATCCGTCGGCATCAACCGAGCGAATCCCATCTGGACGAGAAACAACTGTTGGCTCGACCGACAAGACCATGTCTGGCAAGAGAGTGAAATCTCCACGTTCAACAAAGCCAGCTTCAATTCCGCATGGAGCAATCGGCGCTTCGTGCAAAGCACGGCCAATACCATGACCTGCGTAGCCAGTGACGAGGCCGAGGCTTCGAGCTTCGGCAACATCTTGCATTTTCTTTGCGACTTGTGACCAACGAACTCCTGGAGCCATTGTTGCCAAGGCGACTTCGAGCATTTCGTGGCATCCGCTGACCATCGCATGAGATCTGCTCGTTCCACGCCCGACGACAACGCAGTCAGCAACATCAGCGCACCATCCACCCAATCGCACGGCGACATCGACAGTGACAACATCACCATCACAGAGAGGTTCATCCGATGGAACAGAGTTAATCAATCGATCATTCACTGCGATGCAGCAAGATGCGGGGAATGCGACATGACCAGCATGGCTAGCATGACAAGACAGTCGTGAGTCGGCCACCAGATTCTGAACTAAACTTTCAGCTCGTTCTGCAGCGATAATTCCAGATGCAATCGATGCCAACGAAGCTGGCGTTGCTCCGATGACGGCGCATCGAAGAGCCGCATCGACTGCAGCGCGAGCAACAATCGCTGCAGCTTGAATCGCTTCAATTTCAACAGCAGTTCGAAGTTCGACTTGACGTCCTCCGCCAACTTGCGGCCCATTGCTTGCGTGACTTCGTCGAACAACAGTCGATTCACCCAAGCGCACAGTCGCAACAACTCCACCACGCCGTGCATCGGCGTCGGTGACAAGTTCGCTTGGAGTTGTTCTAATCGTGACCATTTCTGAATTAACCTCTTGCCGATCGAATGCGTGGACCAGAGTCGTTTGTTCCTGTCGTGAGGAATCCTGAATAGTTACGCATCAACAGGTTTGCTTCAATGCGTTGGACTAGATCCAATGCAACGCTCACCACGATGAGAAGACCGGTTCCACCAAGGAACTGGGCTACAAAAAATGGAATTCCAAGTTGCTCGCTGACGATCGTTGGGATGATTGCGATGAGTGCCAGAGCACCAGCTCCGACATACGTGATCCGTGAAATGACGGTTTCCAAATATTCGGCAGTGCGTGGGCCAGGTCGTAGACCAGGGATGAACGACCCGTGCTCGCGAAGTTGTTTGGACATGTCTGTTGGAGACAACTGAACAGTGGTCCAAAAGTATGAGAAGAAATAAATCAACAGAATCTCAATCACTACATATGGATATGACCCGATTTGCAAATTCTGTGCGATGAAACTTGTGATGCTGGACCAAGTTGATGAAGCATCCGCTGCTGCAGCGCGTGACGCAAGCCATGCGCAACCCGATGCTGGGAACATCATCAGCGTGCTTGAAAAGATGATCGGCATCACACCAGCGTGGTTGATTCGAAGAGGCAAGTAATGACGTTGACCGCCAAACACTTTTCGACCACGGGTGTGCTTTGCTTGTTGAATTGGAATTCGGCGCTGTGCCACAGTGATAATGATCGCGCCGCCAACGACGAATAGGAAGCCTGCGAGCAGAATGAGCAAGCCAACAACGCCGATCTTTGAATCGCCGCCTTGAAGACTTGCATCGAAATTCTTAATGATCCAAGTTGCAGCACTCGGCATTCGTGACAGAATTCCCGCAGTCAGAATGATCGAGACACCGTTGCCGATTCCATACTTGTCAACTTGTTCGCCCAACCACATAAGGAAGAGACTTCCTGCTGTGAGTGCAGAGATTCCAGAGAAATAGAAAATGACCAAGCCGCCACCGAGTTGGAATTGAGGTTGAACCAAATTCTGAGTGCGAAGGAATCCCAACCACATAAGACCTTGCAACAAACAGAGTCCGACGGTTGCGTAACGCGTCCACTCCATGATCTTCTGTTGTCCAGACATTCCGTCTTTCTTGAGTTCTTGCAGCGATGGCACAACCGCCTGCAACAACTGAAAGATAATGCTCGCCGTGATGTACGGCATAATTCCCAATCCGAAGATCGTCGACTGCTGCAAAGAGCCGCCAGAGAAGATCGATGCGTATTCAAGCAATCGACCGAATCCACTCTGATCGACTGATGCACGGGATGCCGCCTTGGCAAGTTCCGTTTGATCGACTCCCAAAAGCGGGATCCAAAAACCAATTCGATAAATGACCAACACGCCCAAAGTGAAAAATACTTTGTTGCGAAGGTCGCGAATTCGGAAGATGTTTGCAAATGCTTGGAGCATATTTTTGAGCGATCAGTCCTTGTATTAATTTTTGTCTTAATTAATTCTTGTCTTCGGTCTTGTCTTGCTTCTTAGCTGGCTTTTCTTTCTTCTCTTGCTTCTTTTCTGCTTTGGCTTCTGCCTGAACCGCAGGTTCTGCAACTTCCTTTGCCTTTGGAGCACGCTTGGCAGCATTTGCCTTCTTCGTGGCTTCTGCTTCTGCTTCTGCATCTGCTTTGGCAGCAGCCTTTGCAGCATAAGGGGTCAAGACAGCAGTTCCGCCAGCAGCTTCGATCTTGGACTTTGCTTGTCCAGAGAATCGATCAGCTGTGACATTCAATTTGACTGCGAGATCTCCGTTACCCAAGATCTTCAGCGGAAGCTTGGTGTCACGAATCAGTCCAACCGAGGCAAGCGCATCGCCATCAACAACTGTTCCTGCTTTGAAATGCTTTGCAAGGTCCGCAACATTGACGACGTGGTAATCAACTCGGAAATCTGAATTGGAGAATCCCCGCTTTGGAAATCGTCGAAGCAGCGGAGTCGATCCACCCTGATAACCAGGACGACTTGTCCAACCTGCACGACTCTTCGCGCCGTTGTGACCGCGACCGCTTGTGCCGCCCTTGCCACTACCTTCACCGCGACCAACGCGCATACGAAGTTTGTCTTTTCCAACCACCTTTGTGACATCATGGATCATCATGGCTTTATTTCCTCATCTAAAATGAACTGCGAATCAAGACTGAACCGGGGGTGTAATACTCTCTGGTGCTGCAGCCGGGGCTGAAGCCGGGGCTGAAGCTGGCGCTGAATCTGAAGCCGGCGCTGCGCCGCCGTCGGTACGCGGACGTCCACCACTTGGTCGACCTCCGCCACCTCCGCCGCCACCACCACCACCGAAGCGATTGCCTCCGCCACCACCACCGCCGCCGCCGCCACCACCACCGCGTCGGCGTTCATCGCCAACGGTGTTGACTGGAGCTGCTGCGCGTTCACCCGAACGCTGTGATGGCATTGCTGCTACACCGCGAGCAATTGCATCTTCGACTGTTGTTGTTCCAAGGGTCACGCCGCGAAGTTTCTCAACTTGCTCGCGCGTTCGGAGCATGTCGAGTGCAGCGAATGTTGCCTTGACTAAATTCTTTGCGTTCGTGGATCCATACGCTTTCGTCAAGCAATCTTGAACGCCGAGCATGTCAAGAACCGCGCGAACTGATGCGCCTGCGATGACGCCTGTACCAGGACTTGCTGGAACCAAACGAACCGTCGATGCGCCGAAACGACCTTCGACGGAATGCGGCAGCGTTCGACCCTGCATTGGATAAGCCTTTAATTTGCGACGACCTTCACGCGTGGCTTTTTCAACACTCGTTGGAACTTGATTGCTCTTTGCATATCCAACTGCAACCTTGCCGTGTCGATCACCGACCACGACGAGTGCGCCGAAGCTAAATCGTCGACCACCTGCCACGGTGGAGGATGTTCGGAACACCTTCACTGTTGTTGCGTCTACGCCACTGTCATCAAAGTTATCGTTCATATTTGTTCTCTGAATCTTTCAATAAAAAGCATTAATTTAGAATTTGAGTCCTGCTGCGCGTGCTGCTTCGGCCAACGCCTTGACTCGTCCGTGATAGAGGTATCCGCCTCGATCGAAAACCACTTGGCCAACGCCGGCCTTGATCGCGCGTTCGGCGACTGCACGTCCGACGGCGGTTGCCGCGTCCGAGTTGCCACCGACTTTGCCTGCAAATTCTTTGTCCTTCGATGATGCAGCAGCGAGCGTACGCCCAGCCAAATCGTCGATGATCTGAACATAGATGTGGCGAGGTGATCGGAAGACCGCCAAGCGTGGTCGCATCGGAGTTCCACGAAGGGTCTTGCGAAGTCCCTTGCGTCGTCGGCTGCGTCGAGTTCGTTTTTGTGTGCAAATATCCATTGGAATTCCTTTCGAGCGCCTTAGGCGCCGAATGCCTTGCCCTTCTTCCGTTGAATGACTTCATCGGAATACTTGATGCCTTTACCGTTATATGGTTCTGGCTTTCGTTGACTGCGAATCAAACTTGCGAACGCTCCAACCTTCTGTGCGTCGACGCCAGAGAGATTGATGATTGTGTTGTTGTCGATCGTGCATGCGACGCCTTCTGGAAGCATCAATTCGATCGGATTGCAATATCCCACGGAGAGAATCAATTTCTTGCCTTGGAGTTTGGAGGTCCATCCGACGCCGACCACTTCAAGCTTGCGGGTGAATCCTTCTGACACGCCCTTGACCATCTTGTTGATCACTGCGCGAGTTGTTCCCCAATATGCACGACGATTTCCTTCTTCCATGCGAGAAACATCATCAACAGTGCAAGAAATAGTCTTGGTCTTGTCGTCATATGCAACGACCATCTCTGGTCGATAGGTGAAAGAGTTATTCCCTTTCGGTCCCTGAATGCTGACAGTCTTCGTCGCAGCATTGACTGTGATTTTCACAGTGGCTGGGACGGGAATGAGTTGTTTTCCGATTCGGCTCATGGCTGGTTCTTTCTGTTCTTCTATTCTTCTAATGCTGACTTCGAGTGATTACATAAGGATTCGTTTACGAAACGGCGCAAACAACTTCGCCGCCTACTCGCATTTCACGAGCCTTGCGGTCACTCATGACGCCTTGGCTTGTTGAGACCACCGTGATCCCAAGTCCTTCAAGAAGTCGGGGCATTGATTCGGCCCCGCAATACACGCGGCATCCGGAATGGGAAACGCGATCGATGCGATTGATGAGAGTTTCTCCACGAGGTCCATACTTCAATTGGACACGCAGAAGTCCTTGGCGTCCGTCTGGGATCACTTCGAATCCCATGATGAAACCTTCGTCGCGCAACACCTCTAAAACTCCTCTATTGAGGCGGTTATTGAGGCAAGTCACGTTCTTGCGGCGAATAGACACAGCATTACGGATGCGGGTCAACATATCGGCGGTTAGATCTTGCAATGACATGGTTTGGTCCTTGAATATTGTCCTGAGTAATAAATATCGGCGTAGTGAATTACCACGAAGCTTTTCGCATGCCTGGGATCATTCCCAGCAACGCCAACTGGCGCAACATGTGACGACTGATTCTGAACTTTCTGTAATACGAGCGGGCATGTCCCGTGATCTCGCAGCGATTTCGTTTTCGCGTCGAAAACTTCGGCGCAATCTTCATTTTTGCAAATACGCGTTTACTTGCCATAGTTCTCCTTATTGAGCAGCAGCTGCTGCAACCGGCTTGCTTGATGTTTCTTCTGGCTTCACGAACGGCATTCCAAGTTCAGCCAAGACAAGCCGGCTTTTCTTTGGATCGCTATGTGTGAAGACGATGTTGATGTTCATTCCGTGCGAGTGATTGATGTTTGCCATGTTGATTTCAGGCCAAACAGCCTGTTCGCTCAATCCCATCGCAAAGTTTCCTTGACGGTCGAATGTCTTGTCAGAAACGCCGCGGAAATCCTTGATACGGGGCATTGCGAGGTTGATCAAACGATCAAGAAAATTCCACATGCGTTCACGGCGCAGAGTCACCATGAATGCACTTGGCGCACCTTCTCGAACCTTGAAGTTCGAAACTGCTTTCTTAGCGAGAATCATGATTGGCTTCTGTCCAGAGATTGTCGAGAGTGTGCCAATCACAGCGTCGCGATACTCAGGCTTCAGTTTCTGATTCTCGAGGTGACGACCAACTCCAACGTTGATCACAACCTTGTCAATCCTTGGCAATTGATGAATGTTCTTCATGCCGAATTCCTTCAGAACTCGAGCGGAAACTTCTTCACGATACGCCCGACGGAGTCGAGGTTCAGGAAGCGATGTTGGTATTTCTTTCTTGCTCATTGATACTCCTTCAGGACTTGGACTTGGTCTTGGAATTGGTCGCACGTCTCAGCACATGCAATTCACTATTGTTTCGCGCTGAAAGACGAACCTTCGAACCATCAGGCTTGGTGACAAATCGAACGCGCGATGGTTTCCCATCAACGACGGGGCTGACATTGGAAATGTGAATCGAGAGTTCTTTCTCGATCACGAAACCCTTTGGCTGTTGCTGGTTCGGCTTCATATTGCGCTTGCGCACATTGACGCCTTTGACAATCACGCGCATCGCCTTGCGATCCACCGTGATAATTTCACCAGTTTCACCGCGGTTATTTCCTGCGGTAACAACGACAAGATCGCCTTTTTTTACATGGAGCGGCATGGGATTAGACCACCTCTGGCGCGAGGGAAACGATTTTCATGTAATTCTTTTCCCGAAGTTCACGTGCAACCGCGCCGAAGATGCGCGTGCCCTTGGGATTACCATCATCATCGATCAGAACGCATGCATTCGAATCGAACCGAACGTAGGAGCCGTCATTACGACGAACTGGATATTTGACGCGCACAATCACTGCAAGCGCTTTGTCCCCGGACTTCACGTCACCATTGGGAATCGCTGCTTTGATTGCAACACGAACTCGATCGCCGACCGACATCGAAAGACGCGTGAAGCGTCCTCGAGCGGTACTTGATCCAAGCACACCGATCACCATGGCTTCACGTGCGCCACTGTTGTCGGCTACTTCAAGTCTGCTCTCTTTTTGAATCATCGCTGAGGTCTCCGTTAATTTCTTTACTTCTTGACTGACTTCTTTGGTGCTGATTTGCTCGCAGTTTTGCTCGCAGTTTTAGTCGCTGGTTTACCTGCATCCTTCAAAGGATCTTTGGCCTTGACTGTTTCGCCGTAAACCAATTCTGCCTTCATTGGTGCGCGTTCAACGATCCGAACAAGCGCCCAGCGCTTCGTTCGTGAAACTGGACGGCACTCTGCGATCTCCACGCGGTCACCCGCATGCGAGTCGTTGGTTTCATCGTGAATCTGCAGAACTGTGCGCTTGCGGACATACTTTCCATAGCGTGGATGTCTGGCAGAATATTGAATGACAACACGTCGTGTTCGATCTTGCACATCTCGATCGACCATGCCGATCAGGCGAGGGCTTTTCTCTGGAATCACAACTGGGGATTTACGACTCAAGACATCACCTTCTTTCCTTCAGCAAGCTTGCCGGCTTCGAGCTTCTTCAGATCGGATCGCTTTGCACCTGGCTTCTTGACGACTACTTTCTTTACGACTGGAGCTTTCGCAACTTTCTTGCGAGAGACTGGTGGATTCTTTGCAACTCGGCGCGACGACTCTTCAGTCAACAGCCGAGCGAGTTCGACTCGCATCTTGCCGAACTGAGAAGAGTCCTTGATCTTTTCAGTCACGACTTGCGACTTGAGATTGAATAGCGCGCGACGGACTCGGGCGCTTTCGAGGCCCAAGTCTTCGTCATTCATTTTCTTGATTTCATTCATTTCCATTGATTCAGTTCCTTACTTAAATATCTATCTCATTACACTGCCAAACGACGGGCAACCATTCTGCAGCGAATCGGCATCTTGTGCGCCACACGCGCCAAAGCTTGCTTCGCCAAATCTTCTGGAACACCTTCGACTTCGAAGAGAATTGTTCCAGGCTTCACGCATGCTGCCCAATATTCGACTTCAGCTTTTCCAGTACCCATTCGGGTTTCCAAAGGCTTCTTCGAAATCGGCTTCTCTGGGAAAACTCGAATATAGAGTTTGCCTTGGCGACGAAGGAAATGCTGAGCTGCAATACGGCCTGCGTCGATTTGACGACCGCTCAGCCACACTGTTTCCAGTGATTGCAATCCATAATCTCCGTATGCGACATAGTTGCCGCGTGTTGCGCAGCCCTTCATCTTGCCGCGCTGTTGCTTGCGGTACTTGACTCGTGATGGAAGTAGTTTCATGTCTTCTTTTCTTTTCTGGGTTCAGTTCAGATCAGCGTCTTCCACGCGCACGGGCTCGGCCGCCCGCTGCATTGGATTGATATTCGGGTTGAGTTTCAGCAGCGGAATACATGCCGCGATAGACCCACACTTTGACGCCAAGTGCGCCATAGGTTGTGAATGAATGAGCGAGCGCGTAATCAACATGTGCCTGCAAGGTTGAACGTGGAATCGATCCAAGTCGCATATCAAGTGTTCGGCTCATTTCTGCGCCGCCCAAACGACCTGCCAAGAGAATTCGAATTCCCTTTGCACCATTCTGCATTGCACTTTCGCAGCGCTGCTTGATGAGGCGACGAAAATTAGCGCGCTTCTTCAATTGTTCTGCCATCGTTTCTGCGATCAGCCTTGCATCAATTTCTGGATTACGAACTTCAACAACATTCACGGCGACTTTGCGACTCGTCAACGCTTGAAGTTCATTGACCAATTGTTCCTTGCCGGAACCCTTCAGTCCAAGCACTTGGCCAGGACGCGCCGTCTTGATGACGACAGTCAATTCTTCGCGCGTTCGCTCGATGAGAATGTCGCTCACCGCAGCAAAGGGAGGTGTGCGATTCAGTCGCTTGTCAATGAACTGGCGGATCTTGTAATCCTCGACCAACAATTCACCAAAGAGAGCTTTTGGAGCAAACCAACGGCTCTTGTGCGCTTCAGTGATGCCGACTCGAAAACCAAATGGATGTGTTTTTTGACCCATATTGAAAGCCTCAGGATTTGCGCTCAGCGACAGTCACATAGATATGACATGTTCGCTTCTTGATTGGATGTGAGCGCCCACGGTCTTTCGGCTGAAAGCGCTTGATGATTGGACCTTCGTCCACCTTTGTTTCTTTGATGAAGAGCGAGCCAACATCGGCATCCTTCTCTTCTGCATTGGCGATTGCGCTCTTGAGCACAACCTTCACGAACACTGCACCGCGGCGCGGGCTGAAGTCCAAACGAGCCATTGCACTTGCGACATCAAGTCCGCGGATCATGTCAATGACCAAACGAACTTTTCGCGGTGCGATTCGGCAGTGACGATGTGTAGCTGTATATGCCATAGGTATCTCCAGATGAATCAGATTCAGGACTTCTCGCCGCCGGCGATGCCTTCCTTCTTGTTCGTGTGTCCTCGGAAGGAACGCGTCATTGAAAACTCGCCAAGCTTGTGTCCAACCATGTCTTCAGTGACGAAGACATCAATGAACATGCGTCCGTTGTGCACTTGAAATGTCGTGCCCACAAATTCGGGAACGATCGTGCATGCGCGGCGCCAAGTCTTGATTGGCAGACGTCGGCTTCCCGGTTGAATTGCTTCGACCTTGCGGAAGAGCTTTTCGTCAACTGCGGGACCTTTCTTTGATGATCGAGACATGTTTCGTAATCTCCTGAGTAAATAAACCGAAAATTAGACTTTCAATTGACCGTACCGACGACTGAATCGACGTCGAAGAATTCGTTCATCACTAGCCTTGCCGCGCAAACGAGTGCGACCGCCCTTTGATGGTGTGTTGCTTGCATTCGATGGAATCTGTCCACCCTTCGAACGACCTTCACCACCTCCGTGCGGATGCTGATGATGACTCATCGCCATACCGCGAGTGCGTGGACGTCGTCCGAGCCAACGAGCGCGACCTGCTTTGCCAAGTTTGACAAGCGCATGATCTGCGTTTCCGACTGGACCGATTGTCGCGCGACAATCGAGAGAGACCTGACGAATTTCGCCAGATGGCATCACGAGAGTTGCGAAGCGACCTTCTTTATTTGTCAGACGAGCTGACATTCCTGCAGAGCGAACTAATTGTGCGCCGCGTCCAGGAACCATTTCTATTGCGTGCAGTTCGAGACCTGTTGGAATATGACGAAGCGTCATGCAATTTCCAACATCAGGATCGATCTGCTTTGCAGAACTGAGCACATTCGATCCAACCTTGATGTTCTTTGGAGCAAGGATGTAACGCACGCTTCCATCTGCATACTTCAGAAGCGCAAGATGGCACGAGCGATTTGGATCGTATTCAACTCCAACGACCAAAGCTGGTTCATCATCTTTCGTACGACGCCAATCAATGAGACGATAGCGGCGCTTATGTCCACCACCTTGTTGAATGACGGTCAACTTTCCTTGGCAATTTCGCCCACCAGTTTTTGGCAATGGACGAAGCAGGCTTTTTTCCGGCTTCTTCTTAGTGACTTCAGTGTGCAAATTGACCGACGCGTTGCGGCGGCTATTCGTGACTGGTTTGTAAACTCGAATCGTCATGGGTTTCTATGCTCCAGTATCAAATCAGAAGAGTTCGATCCGGTCTTCGGGATGCACACGAACGATCGCATGCTTGACCCACTTGCCTGGAATAAGTCCAAATTTCGCGCGGCGATCTTCGCCTTTTCGGTTATTGACGCTGACGCCAAGAACACGAACTTTGTAGAGCGCAACAACAGCCAACTTGACGTCAGTCTTGTTTGCTCGACCGTCGATCTCGAAGGTATAGCGATTGACATCACTCGCGCCTGCGTTTGCTTTTTCGGTGATCAGAGGGCGACGGATGACTTCGGTCGGAATCATGATTTGACCTCTTCTGAATTTGCAAAGCAACTTTCGTCGAGGAATGCAACCAATGTTGCACGATCAATCACCAGAAATCGGTGATTGAGCAGCTCGAACACGTTGAGTTGATCGACACGAATGGTCGAGGAATATGGCAAGTTCGCAGCGCTTTGTCGAGCGACATCGTTCTTCGGATCGAGCGCAATCAAGCAGGTTCGATTGATGCCCACAACCGTGAGCAAATCTGCAAACACAGTGGTCTTTCCCGAAGCGAGATTGAGATGATCAAAGCATTTCACTTCGCCGTCAACAAGCTTCGCGAGCAAAGCGTTGCGGTTAGCGAGACGTCGCATCTTTCTTGGAAGTGACGAACGCAAATCTTCGCGCGTTCGCGTCTTTGCGAATGCAACTCCACCACCCTTGCGGATTGGAGAACGAACGGCGCCTGCGCGGGCTCCACCCGTTCCTTTTTGCTTGTAAATCTTGCGAGTCGAACCATGAACGCTTCCGCGACTCTTGGTTCGGGCAGAGCCTTGTCTTTGGTTCAAGTGAACCGCAACATAAGCTTGCTTCAGTAATGCAAAGCGAACTTCGCCGCCGAGCGTTACTGGGTCGATCTTGAGAGAGTCGACCTTCTTACCGTCATGAGAATAGATTGGTAAATCAATCATTTCGTGTTTCCTTCGGCGATATATCGCCGTTTTCGCCTTGCTCTCCCGACGCCAATCACAACAGGCGGTGGGTAGAGTTTGACTTGGATGATGTTCAAGTTGTCCTTGTCGTGTGGTTCCCGAGGGCTTTCGCCGGTTGGGCCTTCACAACAAAGCACGACGTCCGTGAGAAAAATGACGTCTATGCCTTGGCCTGGAGCCTTGCCTTTGGTTTGTAGAGCCGGATTGCAGCTCGAACAGTGAGATAGCCAGAGTTTGCGCCGGGGACCGCCCCCTTCACAATAAGCAAATTCTTTTCAGCGTCGATGCTGATGACATCGAGACTTCGTGTTGTGACGCGCTCGTTGCCGAGGCGACCAGGCATCTTCTTGCCCTTCTTGATTTTTGCACCGTGTCCACGATCCGTTCCGTGACTTCCGATGGAACCAGGTGAACGATGCTTGCGCTCAGTACCGTGCGATGCGCAAAGACCCTTGAAGCGATACGCCTTCATAACTCCGGCGAATCCTTTTCCCTTGCTCGTTCCGATGACATCGACAAACTTCACATTGCTGAAGGTCGAGGCGTCAATCATTTGACCGAGAGTGAATGCTTCTGCTTCTGCATCGTTTGCCAAGCGAATCTCGCTGTGCACGCGCTTTGGAGCAACTCCAGCTTTCGCATCGTGACCGATGACTGGCATCGAACTGCGGCGTGGCTTTACATCTTCGTATGCAAGTTGAACTGCGCTGTATCCGTCCTTCGCATTCGTCTTCACTTGTGTGACGAAGCATGGTCCAGCGGAAATCACGGTGACTGGAATATTTCGACCATCGTCGAGAAACCAACGAGTCATTCCAATTTTGCGTCCGATGATTGCAGTGTTCATTTGATGCGACTCCGTAAAACTTAGGCTTTGATTTTCACAAACACGCCGGCCGGAACCACGAGACGGTTCAATGCATCGACGGTCTTGGAATTTGGATCTGAAATATCAATGATTCGCTTATGAGTTCGGATTTCGAACTGTTCGCGGCTCTTCTTATCGATGAAAGGCGATCGATTGACGGTATAGATTTCGCGGCGAGTCGGCAACGGAACTGGTCCCGCCACACGTGCGCCACTGATCTTTGTTTGCTCCACGATTTCACGGGCGCTGGCATCCAGCACCTGATGGTCGTACGCTTCGAGTCTTATGCGAATAGTTCCGTTCATAGTAGTTCCCCTAGATCAGGGGCGAATCGGCGATGATATCGACTTGCGTGAAACTGTCAACTGCATTGGAAAGTTGGGTCGATGCTTGAGTTCAATGAAACCTGGACTTGTCTCAATTTTTGTCCTTGCCGTTGCTGGATTGCCATCACCAGCGGATGCGGGCAGTCGAGCAGCGGTTGGATTTTATTGCCAGTCCAATAATAACGCAATTCCAAAGCCAAAAACACCGCCTTCAAGAAAAACGATCCCTTCAACTGGATCACCAACTCCAGTTGCGCCTGCAAAGCCTGCTGCGGCCCCCAAGTCCGTCCCAACTGAACTTGTGCCAATTCCGCCCTCGGTATCCCCCATCGCTGCAAAATCTTCCCCTGCTTCAAGTGCCATGGGAAAAACAACTCTTGATGCGGACATGCTGGTTCTTGAATCTCTTGGAATAAGATTTCGTCCAATTTCAGGGGCAATTTTGACAAAGCCAGTGATCGGTGCAATGCCGATCTATACGGTGGATGACTCGAGCGATCCGGCGCGATATCACTTGCAGATTCAGACTCTTGTTTCAGGCTTGAGCGAGCCAAGCCCGCAAGCACAAGTGAACGAATACCTCGAGTCAATGAGGAAAAAGAATCAAAAATTTACTGTTATTTTGAATGAGCCGTGGATTCATCCAAAGGCAGACGGGCACATCTTGTTCACGCAAACTGATCTTGGAGAAGGTGTCGTTGCTGTGCAGGGATGGTTGATTCTGCAGACAGGGCCATTTGAATTTCTTGTGGTGAATACGCTGACATCGCGCGAGGACTTTCTTGTAATGCGCTCGGCGCTTGAGGAAAGTTTCCACACAATTGAATTGGATGATTTGCAAAAATTGGCGGCAAAACGAGTGGATCGCCTTCGATCTGGAAATGATTTACTTCAAGCGATGACTCCAGAAAAAATGAAGGCGATTTGTGGCGCAGAACCTAGATTGTTTCGTGTCTGGCAAGCTGTTGATGGCGGGCAAGAAAAGGAAATTGGTTATTACCGGGTGACGGTCCTCGCTGGAATTCTCAGCGATGCATCTGGTGAAAACCCCCTGAAAACCAGTGAGAATCCTACGGGTTTACTTGTGCTGGTCCAAGGTCGCACCATCATCGATCCGGCCACGGGGAGATTTTCAGATATGGAGGCTCGCTTTTGGTCTGCTTGGAATCACGAAAGCGAAGCATGGACCAGTCGGGTC
>JBEELA010000001.1:0-2682 GCA_041168365.1 Planctomycetota bacterium | reverse complement strand
ACTTGATCCGCGGTCTCGACGAATGGGAATTCTGCCTCGAATTCATTCTGCCATGCCGAGTCGACTGGATGAGCAATTCCTGCGGTGGATTCTCGCACAGCTTGGACACGGATCAGTTCTCCTGCCAAGTCGCGAACGGCTTCGGCAACATCGTCTTTCTGTTTTTTCCATCGTCGTCCGCCGAGAACCGAGAGTTGCGGGCGGATCGACCCTGCACCAATGTAACGCTGCACGAGCGAAACTTTGCTTGCAGGCACATGCAGCAGCGAGCCGTTGTGATATTCGAGCGTGAGATATTCCTCGTCACTGGGCGAAGGACGATCTCGCTCTGCGAGTTGCTTCAGCCCGTGATACTTCGCAATGCCGTGATCGCGGTGGACGACATAATCCCCAGGTTCGAAAAACAGAAAGGCATCGCGCGATCGCGCGCTGCTCGAAGAAGATGTCGTCGCAGTTGTTCTTCGCCGAACACCGAAGCGGTTGAGAACTTCGTGCCACGGAATCATGGCGAGCGAACGATTCGGTTCATCGGACCAGATGAACCCGCGATGCATATGCCTCTCTTCGACGCACAATGTCGATGACTGCATGTGTGCAGCGAGCACTTCGCCTGCGCGTGAAAGATCGCCTGAAGTTTCGCAGAGCACAACTGCGTCGTTTCCCTTGGATATCTCAGCAAGAACTTCGATCGCTGCGGGCATGACTTCGGGAAACGGATTCAGAGCCGCGACTGGCACATCCACTTGGCGCTGCGCGTCTGCCGATCGAACCAAAGTTCCAGTTTCAATTGTTTTCGAGCATTTTTTATGCAATTCTCGCAGCGTGTCTGGCCAAGGAACAACACCACGACCATCACTGAGTCGATCTTGATATCCACGGGATTGCTCTGCGATTTCTGATGTTTCGCAGAGAATCAGCAGTGTCCTTGGATCCAAGCGCGACGCGATTGGTTCGACACGATCCGCATCAAAGAGTCCCCCCGCTCTTACCAAATCGATCGACTCGATCTGGCGATCTGCGGCTTGAGTTGCAAGATCGATTTCGAATATTCGCTCGACATCATCTCCGAAGAAATCGATTCGTACAGATGTCATTGCTCCGACTGGAAAGATGTCCACGATTCCTCCGCGGACGGCGAAACTTCCCGGAGTTTCAGCAGTCGCCATTCGCTCATATCCACCTTGCCCTAACCAACCAAGAATGGAATCTCGAGGGAGTTGCTCTCCTTTGCGAATGGTCGTGATGACTCCGTGCATATCTGCAACTGCAGGAACACCTTGCATCAGCGCAGTCGCAGGAGCAACGATCACTGAGGGCGAATCCTTGGCATCGAGGCGACGAAGAACACGAATGCGCTCTCCAAATTGTTCGGCAACTTCTTGACCAACAAACGAAGATTCAAGCGCTGGAAAAAGTTCGCATGAAATACCAAGCCCCCTGATTTCAGCAACCGCTTCATCGGCTTCGTCGCGGTGCGCTGTCACCAATAAAATCGGTACTCCCATTCGACTTGTGATTGCTGCAACGATGACGGAGGTACTCGAACCCGCACTGCCGACCATTGCAATGGGCAACTTTGCAGTTGTCGAGGAATCGCTCAAGAGCACCGTTACTCGATCAAGGCACTTCGATGTGCGAATGCGGTCAAACCATTGCATACTTTGAACTTTACGGCAGAGAGCATCAATGCGAATGTGGTTGGAATGGGGATCAATAACTTTGGGGGCGAGCCATCACAAATGGTTCGATTCCCGCACTGATTGCAGGCCCAATACCTCGAACACGTTGAAGTCCTGCAATACCCCCGAATGCACCTTGTCGATTGCGATCTTCGACGATTCTTCCTGCAAGCGCTGGGCCAATTCCTGGCAATAACGCGAGCGTGTCTGCATCTGCCACATCAAGATCTATCTGAAAAGAAGGAGCATCGACTCGAATGGTCGGAGCGATTCGATCTACAACCAGTGGAATGATCGCGCTGAGAGAGAATGCAAGCCCAGCAATTGACAAAATTGTGATAGACGATTTAGAAAGTCGCCACCATCGTCGCGAACAACCCCAATCAATTCCGGCTCGAAGCATGGAGTTGTGGTTTTCACTCATGAGAAAGCGCACTCTTTCCATCGGCTGACTTCCATTCGCCAAGCGGAACGCTGAGAGCCCTGCGCATTGAGAGCAAGCTTTCCAAAATTGGCTTTGGCTTTCTATCGATACCAACAATGCCAAGGGTTGGTTCTTTGGGATCAATATCCATAAGCGATTCCCACATCACCATCCCGACATGCGGCTTGGACATTGCAATCGAAAATATACGACTTGCCCACGCGGCTTGCGACTTTGCAGACCACGGGGTTCGCCAATAACCCGCAGCAGGATCTCCCACGCTGCTCGGCGCACCCAAAGCAACGAAAATAGATTTGCGGAGTGGGCGATAGGAATCAAGAAGCGCGGATAATTCTAAGAGATCTCGAGTCAATCTCCCAGAACTCTGTTCGCCCATTACAAAGTGCAGCATCAAGCAATCAAGATGAATCCCGTCGTTTACAAGTGCTTCAATAAGAGCGCGAGGCGTGATCGCTCCTTTGCGAGCAGCCACATCATGTCCAAATGGACGAGGGATTTCCAAAAGTGTCGGGACATTCTTGCGCGCCTGACGCAATCCAACCACGGCACGACGCGAAA